>DAOUVA010000013.1 GCA_030667885.1 Phycisphaerae bacterium | reverse complement strand
CTTTTCCATATCACCGTCGAAAACGAGTTTCTCTATGGTCAACAGCATGGAATCCGTTTCCGTAGATGCGTTGTGGGCCAAAATAAGCGCTAATCTTGCTTATCGTAAACAAAGTTCGGGCATTACGATAAAACAGTTGGTTCCACGAAAGCATGTTCTGAGGATTCACAGGAACAAACTGGCGGAACAGCTTTCAATGACCAAAAGCCTGGCAGATAACCTTGCGGAGCAGCTTCGTTTAGCGGGTCTTGTGCAGCAGGATTTTCTTCCCACTCATATGCCCAATACGGAAGAAGTACAATGGGCCAGTATTTTTATGCCCGCGGAGTGGGTTTCGGGTGACATTTACGATATGGTCCGTATCGACGAGCAGCACATCGGCTTTTATGTAGCTGATGTAGTGGGGCACGGCATGCCTGCGGCATTGCTGACAATATTTCTAAAACAGGCATTGCTTATGCGTGAGACGTACGATAGCAATTACCGTATATTTCCACCTACGGAGGTTATAAGCAATCTTAATATTCGAATGGCGGCTCAGAAACTCTCGGGTTATCAGTTTGCCACTTGCTGTTATTGTCTATTTAATACAAAAACACTACAGCTCACATACGCCCGTGCCGGACATCCCTATCCAATACTTATGAGGCCAGGACAGCAGCCGGAGCAGCTCCAGATACGCGGCTCTCTGCTGGGAGTTTTTGAACAGGCCGAATACCCCCAGCAGACCGTGCAGCTTCAGCCCGGCGATAAGCTGCTGTTGTATTCGGACGGGGCAGAGCCTTTCATAGGCAAGTTCGATGATACAACCGGCTTTGGTTTCAGTGAAGAATTTCTGGAAGTCAAAGATTTGCCTGTTGTAGAGATGATGGACAAACTTAACACGATTGCCCATAATCAAAAAATTGATCCGGCTGAAATTGATGATATTACAATAGTTGCCTTTGAAATACTTCCTTCAGATTAAGAGAACAAGCCAGAAGCTGGGGTTTAAGCGATAACCTTGAGCCAAATCGCTGCCAGAAAAGACGCGGCTGTGGGGCATAATTTCCAATAGACAATTAGCTGGATTTGTTATCTCGCAGATGCAGAAAAAAATTGTTTTGCAAAAACACCTCTTTTCGTTATACTCAATCGGATTAAGCAATATCTGTTGTATGGAAAGGTTGCGACGATGGCAGATAAAGATACCGATTTGAAGAAAATTAAAGAAATCATTGAGATAATGAAAGAGAATGAGCTTCTTGAAGTCGAAATAAAACATGGTGACGACAAGATATTTCTAAAGCGCTCACAGCCTCATCCCCCAGTCGGCGTTATTCCAAGTTCCGTACCGTCGATAAGGCCGGAGCCTGGTCCCCCACAGCATATCCAAGGGGGAGGTGCTGAAGCTCTGATTCACACTTATGCCGCCCAGGCTACTCCATCTTCAGAAGCATTGGCGGAAATAAAATCACCTCTTGTCGGGACATATTATGCAACACCAAGCCCCGATTCCGAGCATTATGTCGAAGTAGGCTCGACGGTCGATCCCCAGACGTTAGTTTGCATAATCGAGGCAATGAAGGTTATGAATGAAATAAAAGCCGAGACCAGTGGAACGATTGTTGAAGTGCTTGTTACCAATGGCCAGGCCGTTGAGTACGGCCAGGTACTTTTCAAGGTCAAACCGGACTAACAATTTGCTTTTGATTATTGAAAAGAAAAAGAGTGGCATTGTGCTTGAATATTTAGTAACAACAAGCCATAGTAAATAGAAAATAATACATTAAATTATGTTTTCAAGGATTTTGATAGCCAATCGAGGTGAAATTGCACTTCGTATCATTCGTGCCTGTCACGAGCTTAATATTGAGGCGGTTGTGGTTTATTCAGAGGCTGACAAGGACGCTTCATATCTTCAGTTGGCCGATGAAGCTATTTGTATAGGGCCGGCCGACTGTGCAAAAAGTTATCTGAATATACCTCGTATTATAAGTGCCGCTGAGATTAGCGACGTTGAGGCGATTCATCCAGGTTATGGCTTCCTGGCTGAGAACATAAACTTTGCCCAGATATGCCGTGACTGCGGGATAACATTCATTGGCCCGCCGGTTGAGGCGATGCGGTTGCTCGGCGATAAGATCCAGGCCCGCAAGTTGGCGAGCAAGGCGGGTGTGCCGATAGTTCCCGGTTCCGATGGCGCTCTCGAGAAGGAGTCGATGGCGCTGGAACTGGCAAATAAGATGGGTTACCCTGTAATATTAAAAGCTACTTCCGGCGGGGGTGGACGGGGAATGAGGGTAGTCCATAACGACCTCACGCTGCGTTCGGCATTTAATTCAGCCCGAGCGGAAGCCGAAGCCGCCTTTGGTGACGGAAGCATCTATCTGGAAAAGTTCATAGTCGAGCCTCGTCACGTCGAAGTCCAGGTCATGGCTGATGCTTACGGCAATGCTTTACACTTTTATGAAAGAGACTGCTCTATTCAGCGAAGACATCAAAAGATGATAGAGGAATCGCCCAGTCCCATTTTGGATAAGCAAACAAGAGGGCAGCTTGCCGAAGCCGCCCTGAAGATTATAAAAAAGGCCAATTATGTTAATGCGGCGACAGTTGAGTTTCTTTTAGACAAGGACAAAAACTTTTATTTCATAGAGGCGAATGCTCGAATTCAGGTCGAGCATCCGGTTACTGAGGTGGTTACCGGCCACGACTTGATTAAGTGGCAGTTGAAAATTGCCGCGGGTCTGCCTCTCAAGCTCAGTCAGAAAAACATTAAGCATACCGGCGTTGCCATTGAGTGCCGGGTTAATGCCGAGGACCCTGAAAATAATTTTGCACCTTCACCTGGCAAAATTACCCGGTTAATTCTGCCCGGCGGCCCCGGGGTTAGAGTTGATACGCACGTTCATCAGGGCTGGACCGTATCGCCGACCTACGATTCGATGATTGCCAAAGTTATTGTCCATCAAAGAACGCGTACAGAGGCCATTGCTACAATGAAAAGGGCTTTGAGGGAATTTGTTATCGAGCCGATCAAGACAACGATACCCGCCTGCCTCGACATCCTCTCTCACAATCTTTTCGTCAAAAATAAAATCGATACCGGCTTCGTCGAACGGAACTTCTAATCTTCCTACTTGTAATTTCATGTGAGCGGAAAATGTTCAAGTAGTGCAAATGCGGCGTAGGTCAAAGCTAATTACTTACTGCGAAATTGCCCTTAACGAAAACAACCTGGCTGGTGGTCCAAAGAGATGCGTTTCAATCAGTTCCACTTCTTCAAAAATCAGGGGCCAACCGATAGCACAGTCATCCAGCTAAACATTATAGCAGTTACAATGACGGCGCTGCCGATTGGCCCGCGTGAATCTTTCTAAAGCTTTAAGTTATCCCTGATGATGGTGTTGTTGGACAGGTTGTCTTCTATGAAACAGGAAGAAAATAATCGCCAGAGCAATCAAGCCGACAAGCCCGTTGTCTCCCAGAGTGCCAAGTAGGACGGTGATGTTTGAAACAACTCCGTTCTCTCCACCAAAGAAGGGAACCGTTTGGCCAAATAGGATTTCAACCGTAATCCCAAGGGCAATCAACAATAAAAATATTTCAGTAATCTCGCCAACCCATTTTTTTGTTTCTTCAAGAAATCGCATTTTTACTCTCCTAAATTTAAGTAATAAATAAACGAATTACAATCACACTGGGAAATGTTCTCGGCATATTTCATAAAACTTCTTTAAATTTATGGCTACGATTTGAAAAGATTATGCTGCCTGTAAAAGTCCTGTATATTGATATTTTGACGTAAATATTAACAGCAACCTGCTTATCAGTATTGAAAGGGCGGTTACCTGCCCAGTTGCCGACGTGGAGAAATTATGAGGATATTTGTGTACATATATTATAATTTTTTCTTTATTTCTTTAATCCGTAAAATGGAGGATTGTCAGAAGAAATAGTAGTTTTTTTACATCTGGGTGAATTGGCAATACAGAAATGTGCAGTGAAACAGTTTAAGCCCTGATTTCCCAAGTACGTCGTGATACATGGACTGTAATTTGATAGTATTGAGCCTATGGAGACCACTTAAGCCAATTTAGACCCATCTGTTACGGGAGAGCTCAATGAGTGAAGCACGCAAGGACGCTTTGAGGCTCAACTTGCGATCTCAAGGAGATTTTGATATTATGAGGCTTAGTTTGCAGGAGTGGTTCAGTGAAGCGTATATGGGAAATCCCGGTTTAGGTAATAAATGCTAAGGGATTTCAAGAACCCGAGAAAGGAAACCAGCCATGAACAAAACTAACTTACTCACTTGTGTACTTCTCCTCTCCACAGCCTTGAGCGTATCTGCCCAGCAACGATCCAGGGGTCAAGCCAGACAAAGTACCCAGACGCCTCGTGTGCCCGAAGGCGTAAGGGCCCAACGCAATATCGCCTACGTCGTCAACGGCCACGAGCGCCATGTGCTCGACCTCTTCGTTCCAGAGAAGGCTGATGGCCTGTTGCCGTTGATTATATGGATCCACGGCGGGGGTTGGCAGAACGGCAGCAAAGAACGCTGTCTACCATTGCGCAAGGGTTACACGGAGCGCGGTTACGCTGTGGCGAGCATCAACTATCGCCTCAGCGGCCATGCGACCTTTCCCGCACAAATCGAGGATTGCAAAGCGGCCATCCGCTGGCTGCGCGCTCACGCGAAGGAATACAATATCGATCCCGATCGTTTCGGCGTGTGGGGCAGTTCGGCGGGGGGACATCTCGTCTCGCTCGTCGGCACAAGTGGTGACGTGAAGGAATTCGACGTCGGTGGAAACATCGAGCAATCCAGCCGCGTGCAGGCGGTGTGTGATTACTACGGGCCGACGGATTTCAAGGTGTTTGTGACCACACCTGGATACGAGAAGCATGGCGAGGCGAACTCACCCGAGGCCAAGCTGATCGGTGGCGCAGTGCTGGAGAACAAAGGCAAAGCCTTACGCTTGAATCCCATCACATATGTGACCAAGGACGATCCGCCGTTTCTGATCGTCCACGGAGACAAGGACCGCACCGTGCCGATCAATCAGAGCCAACTATTATTCGAGTCGTTGAAGGTGGCGGGTGTGAGCGGGCACTTCCACACGATCCACGGCGCCGGACACGGCAAACCTGGATTCGATGCGCCTGAAATCGAGACGATGGTCCTCGCGTTCTTCGAAAGGCATCTGAAATCGAAATCAGCACCCCTGGGATCGCCGGATGCTTCGGCGTCCGAGAGCACGGCAACTGAGGGTCCAGCGCGAAATGCCGAAGTAGCGGACAGGAAGGTTTCGGTAAACTGGGTTGATCTCTATGAACCTCACGCAGATGACGATATGCCATACCGTCTCATGAAGCCTATGGATTTCGATTCAAACAATCGCTACCCGGTTATTGTTTCACTGCACGGCGCTGGTGGCAGAGGGACGGATAACCGGAAACAACTGCGCGGTTGGAACAAGCTTCTTGCCGAAGAGCAGAGGCGCTCGGATTACCCCTGCTATGTGCTCGCCCCCCAGGCAAATGAACTTTGGAACAGTGTACACCTGTCTAATATCAAAGTTATCATCAAAAATTTGCCATCAGTTGACATGAACAGGATATACATTCTTGGGCACTCTATGGGAGGTGAGGGGACTTATAGAATCATACAATCTGATCCTGATTATTTTGCGGCCGCAGCTCCCTCGGCCGGCAGTGGCCTGGCTCGAGGTGAAGACTTTATCGATGCATCATTGATTAAGGATGTCCCGATATGGTCCTTTCATGGAGACAATGATAAGGTCTGCCCATTCGAGCGTGATCAGAAACTTTTCGCTGAAATGGAAAAACTGGGCGGGAACATGAAGCTTACAACCTGGGCTGGTGACGGACATGGCGTTGCCGAAAAAATGATTACCGGAGGTGACAACGGCAGCACCCAACTCAGCAGCGATCGCTGTGATAAGGAACCGGAGTTTTTGAAATGGCTGTTCTCCCACAAACGCTTGCCACTACGGAACAGCAAACAGCAAGAGAAAACCCGAAAGCAAAACAAGGGCGCAGGGGTGCCGCAGGAGATTCTCGATGCTTATGAGGCGCGCGTGTTCGACGGCATGCCGTACCGTCTGCTGCTGCCAGCCAATTTCGAGGCCGCCAGGAAGTATCCTCTCATATTGAATCTGCACGGAGGAGCTGGCGTGGGCGATGATAACGAAAGCAATCTGCGCAACTGGAGCGCGAAGTTTGTCGATGCGGCCTGGCGAACGAAGTATCCTTGCATCGTGGTGGCGCCACAGGCGGCGGCTGACTGGTCGGTCACGGGCGAGATTGTGCCGGAACTGACGGAGTCGCTGAAGAAGACGTACTCCAAAGCATGGCAATCGCGGCTCGAAAAACGGAATTATCCTCCGGGCCCGAAGTCTAACGGAGCGCTCACTAAGGCCTTTGCGTTGATCGACCATCTCGCCGAAGAGTTCGCCGTGGATACGAATCGCGTTTACGTGCTCGGCCATTCGATGGGCGGCGCCGGCTCATGGAACACCGTTTGGGCCGCGCCGGAGCGATTCGCCGCGGCCATCCCCAGCGCGGGCGGATTGCTCCCCTGGAAGGATCCCGCGAAGTTCAAGCACGTGCCCATCTGGGCTTTTCACGGCGGAAGCGACCCGGTGGTGCCGACGGGCTTTACGCGGGAGATCTTCGCGCGTATAAAGGAAGTGGGCGGAAGCCTGAAGTACACCGAGCTGAAGGGCGTGGGACACAACGCATCGCGATATGCTTTCTCCTACGAGGGCGACGAGCCAGAGAAAGTCTACGTCACCCAATACAGCAGCGAGAGGTGTGACAAGACGGCGAATGTCTGGGACTGGCTCTTCGCGCAGCGGCTTGACAAGCGGTAGTACATACTCTGGGCTTAAAGCCCAGGATTAGTCTTATGCACACGCAGCTTCGTTTTCTCACGACACTCCTCTGGGGTCTCTGCGTGGGCCTTGCCTCGCCGGCGATGCAACTGGCGGAGGCCATATGGGAAATGTCGGTTAAGATGTATTCTCCAATTTATACAGGGTCCTTACTGCAAGGGTGAGTGTAGTCTGGCCGGTTTGAAAACGTATTCTTATCAAACACACTTAATTTCTACGATAGGTAGAGATTATATTTTCCTCGAAGATATTGCTAATAAGCTTGTAGAACACGCAGATTTTTCATGATTGCACGTTAAAATGGGCAAAATTAACTTGACTTAAGCTGTTAAGATGGGATATAATGGGCTATGTTTACAAACATTATAGCCTTTATTTTACGCATTTTGCTTATTGTCACACTTTGGGCCTTTGTTTGGCGACTTGTGCAGCCCAGAACTCAACTCATGCGAATATTGAGGGCCGCAGTGCTCCTGCTTGGTCTTTTAGGTATTTTGTTCATATTAAGAAATACTGGCCGCTGATTAAATATCCTGCATTGTGTTAATCATCAGTAAGTTGTCAATCGAGCAACAAACAGGGAAATATTAAGCGACTAATTACTTTTCCAGCGTAATTAAATCTTCGTAGGTCTCGCGTTTTCCTATGACCGAGAATTTATCGCCGTCAACAAGCACTTCGGCGACTCGTCCGCGAGCGTTGTAATTGCTGCTCATAGTAAAGCCATAAGCACCGGCGGTAAAGACGGAGACTAAATCGCCGCGTTTCACCGGGGGTAAAGCTCTATCCTTCGCAAAGAAATCGGCGCCTTCGCATATCGGCCCAACAACATCAACAACTTCAGTTCCTTCAAGGTGTAAATCCTTTTTCCGCTGCGGGGGAACAAACTTTTCATGTACATTTGCAGGCCAAATGAAATGGAAAGCGTCATATAGCGACGGACGAATCAAATCGTTCATCCCTGCATCGACTATAACAAATTTTTTCCTGCCGCCGTGTTTGATATAAAGCACTCGAGTTAACATTACTCCTGCGTTAGCGCAAATGCTTTTGCCCGGCTCAAGGATAAGTTTGATGTTCTTGTCTTTCAGCAACGGTACGATGCCTGATGCATATTCTGCCGCTGAAGGGACGCTGTTGGATTCGTAATCGGCACCATAGCCCCCACCAAGATCGATAGCTTCTATAGTGTGGCCTTTGCTGCGGAGCTGGTCGATAAGCGGGAGGGCTTTTTTCACAGCTTCAACATACGGGTCAATTTTTTTGCCGCCAGTTCCCAAGTGGACATGAATTGCGCAGAGATTTACCGCGGGGTTGTCACCGTAATCGGAAAAGACTTTCAGTGCCCGCTCGATATCAACACCGAATTTCGTTTCTTTCTTGCCCGTTTTCAGAAAAGCATGAGTTTTATATTCAACATCGGGATTTACACGGAGAGCCGCTTTGGTTTGTTTTCCCTGTTGGCGGGCTAAACGAATGAGATTTTCAAGTTCCGCCTCTGATTCGATATTGAAATAACCGATGTTCGCGTCTAATGCTTCGATGATTTCTGTGTCTGTTTTACCGACACCGGCATAGACGATTTGTGAAGGGTCGCCGCCGGCCTTCATAACCCGGTACAGCTCCCCGCCGCTGACGATATCGAATCCGCTACCGGCGCCGGCCATAAATTTGAGAATATTTATATTGCCGCAGGCTTTAACTGAATAGCAAATCGTGGTATCGATCTGGCTGTATGCCTGCTGAATTTTTTGCAGATGCTCTTTGAAGGTGGCCTTACTGTAGATATATACGGGAGTGCCGACCTCCTTTGCGATTGTCTCAACGCTTACGTTTTCCGCGAACAATTTGCCTTCTTTGTACTCAAAATAATCCATATTTTTGTTCTCTTTGCAAATAAACCTCTAAAATTAACAAAATCCACGTCAATATCGGCTAATAGTATAAAGAATTATTCGGTAATTGCAAGAATGCGCTTACTAATGAGATGCAGGAGGAATTGTTTCGTTCGGAACTGTTGTGAAGCAAATGTACCTGTGATTCTGTATTAAAAAAAATGGAAGGCTTTGTATTAATAACAAAACCTTCCATTTTCGCATAACTTGCCGCCGTTGATAGCGGCTCAAACAACCCGCCAAAATCCATGCGAGCTTTTGATCAAGTTGTTACGCTATTTTTTCTTCTTTGCTTTCTTCTTTGCTACTTTCTTCTTTGCAACTTTCTTCTTTGCTGTTTTCTTCTTTGCAACTTTCTTCTTTGCTACTTTCTTCTTTGCTTTTTTCTTTGCCATTATTGAGTCACCTCCTTTTGGCTGACCAAAAATCCTTTTACGTTTCATTACTTAACATTACGATAGCGTTTACAATAAAAAACTTTGTTAAAGAAATATACAAAAAAGTAAATTATTTTTCATATTATTTTTATCGACAAAAAGTTTAACAATACTTGATGAAAATATTGTCTTGAGTATTTTACACAACTTCATATTTTGTTTACCATAGACATTAATGAAATGATGAAAAATGTTTTGCTATATCTTACATTCTTATTAAAACTGGAAAAGTTGTTTTGTTTGAATTAGCCTTGTAGGAGTCGATTTATTTAACTTATAGACAAAATTCAGCGTTTTTGATTATTAAAGAACGTTTTTATTATGTCACTCAGTAATATGTTTTCATGTGTTGATGTAATGCAAGAAGAAAATAAAAACGACTTCACAATTTAAATGTTTTACTGTTTGTCGACATTATTTCCTGTTAAAGTATTTAAATATCTTTTGTAATATTTATTCAACAAAACACATTTTAGTTGTTAATTATTTATGACAAAAAGAAAAATAGCTTTGTTTGGCGGCACGTTTGATCCGGTTCATCTCGGTCATACCACTGTTGCTGAAGACGCGGCCAGGCGCATTGGCGCAGAGAAAATCATTTTCATTCCTGCCAAGCGTTCTCCGCTCAAAGGTTTTTTGCCAAAAGCGAATGACAAACATCGGCATAAAATGATAACTCTTGCAATTGCCGAACAAGAGACATTCGAGGTCAGTGATTGCGAATTGAAAAAACCTGCGCCGAGCTATACCTTAGAGACGGTAAGGCAGTTTCAGAACGAGTACGGCGGCGGTACTTTAATCCATTGGCTTGTTGGCGCCGACAGCATCGATGATTTGACGTATTGGCATGAGATTGTCGAGCTGATTGATACCTGTCTTCTTACGACTATGTACAGGGCGGGCTGCGAGCCACCCGATTTTACCAAATATGAGCCTATATGGGGCCCTCAACGCATCGAAAAACTCCAGCAAAATGTTATACCAACTCCTTTGGTTGATATAAGCAGTACGGAAATACGGGAAAGATTAGCAGCCGGAAGGGGTGTAACCGATATGCTCAATCCATCCGTTGCTGAATATATCCGCAAACATGGCCTTTACGGGTCAAAGTCAACAGCGAACGGCGAATAGCGCGTATGTTATTGGGACAGGCTGTTTGTTTCAATTGATTTTTGCAGCCACTTATACCATTCGTCCATACCTTCGCCGGTTTTGGCTGATATGGGGAAAATCCTGATGTCTTTATTTAGTTTGCGGGCATCGGCTGTTACTTTATCGATATTGAAATCCACATGCCCGCCTGCCAGCAAATCAATTTTGTTTATAAGCAGCACCTTTGACTTTGCAAAAATAGCGGGATACTTCACCGGCTTATCATCACCTTCTGCAACGGACAGTACAACTATTTTGCCGGCTTCTCCAAGTTCAAAAGCCGATGGACAAACAAGATTGCCTACATTCTCAATAAGAATCAAATCCAAATCTTCAACAGGTAACTGTTTGAGTGCCCGACTTATCTGCGGCGCCGATAAATGGCAGGCTCCTTCGGTGTTTATCTGAATAGCCGGAGCTTCGGTAGCTCTGATTCTCTCGGCGTCTATATCGGTCTGTATATCACCTTCAATAACGCCGACTTTAATTTTACCCTTTAGGTCGCTTATCATTCTGACAAGGATTGTAGTTTTACCAGAGCCAGGAGATGATATCATGTTCAGGCATAATTTCTTCCGCTCGGCTAAAAACAGAATGTTTTCAAAAGCATGCTTTTCATTTTCTATGAGAATTTTCTTACCAATGTCAATTTTTTTCATAGTATTAGTCCGTTTGTAATTCTATTTCTTCAAGTATCAAAGGTGCATCGGCCATCAGCACAAAATCTTCACTGCCGCACTTCGAACATTCCGGAGCCGAAAATTCGATATCGAACTTTTCATTACAATTCCTGCATTGAGCCTGTATCGGCTTGTGCTCTACCTGAAGTTTCATACCTTCGTACGATGTGCCTTTAGTGATTGCATCGAAAGCAAAACAAAGCACTTCGTCATTGATTGGGTTGAGCGTCCCGCAACTGATTCTGGCGCCGATGGGCCTGGCGTTATGTTTTGCGGCTTCATCTGATATTATCGTAAGCAGGCTCTCGGCCACCGACATTTCGTGCATCAGCATATCCTCGGCAATTCTCGCCCGTATGGCATCTGCACAATTCTTTTTCCGCCTATTTGAGTTATAATTTCCACCAGAGGTACATCACTGGTTCGACAAACTTCGCCGATTACTTTTGCTTGTTTACCCAACGGATGATTTTTACAAATCCTCAGGCAGTCATCCACTGATTCCGGCGAGACAATCGCAATAAATTTGCCTTCATTTGCGATTGTCAGCACGTCGAAGCCAAGCATATCGGCGGCGGCCTGCACCACCGGCTTGATCGGTATATCAACTTCGCGAATTTCGATGCTCAGCCCGCAGCTTCTCGATATTTCATTAAGACTCGCGGCCAATCCGCCTCGCGTCGGGTCCCGCATAAATTTTATGCCGCTCATATTTTCCAACAGTTCACAGGTTAAGCCCGCCAAGGCCGCGCAGTCACTTTGCATTTGCGATTGAAATTTGATGTCCTCCCGCTGTGAAATGATAGTCATCCCGTGATCGCCTATAGAGCCGTTGATAATTATTTTATCCCCGACAGCAATTTTATCATATCCCATATCCGCGCCGGTGAGCTTTACCCCTATTCCCGCGGTGTTTATAAAAATCCTGTCGGCGGCACCGGCTTCAACCGTTTTGGTATCGCCGGTAACGATATTGACATTATTTTGTCGGGCGGTTTCGCCTATACTGGCTAAAATCCGGTCAAGTAATTTAAATTCAAAACCATCTTCGATTATCAATGACAACGAAAGAGCAACGGGCCTCGAACCGGCGACAGCTAAATCATTTACTGTTCCGCAAACAGCTAATTTTCCGATATCTCCGCCGTTGAAGAACAATGGTTTTACAACGTAGCTGTCGGTAGTAAAGCACAGCGATTTCGAAGCGACATTCAGCTTTGCCGAATCACCCAACTCCGAGAGGGTTTCATTATTTAAGCTTGGCAGAATATGACGTTGGATCAGGTCATCGGTTAGTTGTCCGCCGCCGCCGTGTGCAAGCAGGATTCTGTCGTTTTTAGTTTCCGTCATTAGTTACTGTGCTCTTTCCCGGCTGTATTTAAACCACGCCGCACAAGCCCCTTCGGAGCTTACCATGCAAGGCCCAACAGGTTCCTGCGGCGTACAATTATTACCAAACAGTCCACATTCCGGCGGATCTAACAATCCGCATAACACCTCACCGCATCGGCATCCTGTTTTTTCTTCGCTCGGTGTTTCATTTATTTTGAATCTTGTAAAGGCATCGAATCGGGAGTATTTTTCTTTTAATTTAAGCGTGCTTTTGTTTATCTTTCCAAGTCCCCGCCAGTAGCCGTCAACCGCTTCGAAGCACTCAGTGACGATTTTTTGTGCGGCGATGTTGCCCTCTTTGGTAACCACCGCATCATACATTGATTTAAGCTCAGCCTTACCGGATGCGAGCTGCCGGCAAATTTCGCCGAGTCCTTCCATTATTTGCAGCGGTCCAAAGCCGGCCACAACGCACGGTCGATTAAAATCTTCCACAATTTCGGCAAAAGCCCCGTAGCCGGTTATCACACTGACGTGCCCGGGACAAAGAAAGGCATCTATCTTATCATTTTTTGCGCTCAAAAGAGCCCGCATCGCGGGGGTAACCAGTTTGTGCCCGCTCAAAATGCAGAAATTATCGATTGCCTGTTCAGCTGCCTCTTTTACCGCCACGGCGGTGGCCGGTGCAGTGGTTTCAAAACCTACCGCAACGAACACGACTGTTTTTTCGGGATTGTCTTTGGCTAATTGCAGTGCATCTTCACTGCTGAGAACAATTTTGATGTTGGCTTTTGATTGCTTTCTTTCGAGCGAGCTGTTTTTGCCGGGAACTCGAATCATATCACCGTACGTTGCGATTAAACAATCGTCTCGGTCCGCTAATTGCAGAACGATATCGATATAGCCCTGGTCTGTAACGCAGACGGGACAGCCCGGCCCGGATAAAAGTTTCAATTCCTTCGGCAAAGTCGACCTTATTCCACTTCGGAAAATAGAGACCGTGTGAGTACCGCACACCTCCATTATATTGATTTGTCGAGCTAACTGCTTACAGGCGGTTTGGCAAAGATTCTGTGCTTTTTGAATTCTATCGAGCATAATTTAACGCTGTCAATCCAGTGCGAATATAGGTCTCGTTGCTGTCTGTAATAACGCTATCCTGAAATCTTATCTGGTGTGTCCTGGAGTTCGTTAATTTCTGCAATAATCTGCCAGGTCTTTTTTGCTTCTTCTTCATCGACGAGCGAGATGGCAAAGCCGGCATGTATCAAGACCAAATCCCCTAACTTAGCTTCGGGCAGAAGTGTAGTTTTGGCTTTCCAGCGATTTCCCATCGCATCTACAACAGCTCTGTCCCCATCCAGTTCAATTATTCTTGCCGGTATTGCCAAACACATATGTTACCTCATTGTTCATATTTTAGTATTTCATCATGGTGGTACCCTCAAACTTGTTTGGCGGTGCTTCAACTGAGTTTTGCTGCAATTGCCGCCTGGCCCAGGGATATTCCACCATCGTTCGACGGTACGTCCTGATTAAATAATACTGAAAAACCGGCTTTATTCAAGAGTTTAATGCAACGAATAATCAAATATCGATTACAAAACACTCCGCCGCTTAGCGCAACTGTATTTAATTGTGTGCTTTCTCGTGCTGCTTTAGCCATTTCGAGCAGGCCTGCGGCGAGGCAGTTGTGAAATTTTGCTGAGATAACCGCGACGTTTTTCTTGTCTCTGAGGTCAGTGATTAATTGCTTAAACATCTTTCCAAAATCAAGCTGCACAGGTTCGCCGGAGATGCTTATTAGTTCAAAATCATAGTGCTCTTCAATCTCGCCGGCAATTGCGGCCTCAAGGGCCATCGGCAATTGTGCTTCAAAATTGTTATAGCCACCTAAGCCCAGTATGGCGGCAGCCGCATCGAAAACACGTCCTAAGCTGGAAGTCTCTACGCAATTGACACCCTTTTCAAGCTGCTCTGATATAATCTGCAGCCTGTTTATGTCAGGCTCGATCCGTTTAAGGAGCCACTCAAATTCCTGTAAATCAAATTTTCTGCCGTATGCTTTTTGTAATAGTGACAGAACAGGTCTTATAGCCTCTTTGCTTGCCTTATCTGCTCCTGCCAACTGGTAATAAGCCAAATGGCCGAACCTCTCAAATTTTTCCAAAGATGCTATCAAACACTCACAGCCCCAGACAGCTCCATCCGTTCCATAGCCGGTGCCATCTGCTGTGAGTCCGATGACCGGCCCGCTAAGGCCGTGCTCAGCCAAAACTGAGGCAATATGGGCCCAGTGATGTTGAACTTTGATTACTTTCAGGCTGGCCTGCGACAGGGCATATTGCGTGGAAAGATAGCCGGGGTGAAGGTCACATACAACAACTTCCGGTTTAACTTCGAATAAATTTCGCAGATGTTCGATTGAATTGATGTAGTGATGATAGACCTGGGCATCTTCGAGGTCGCCTATATGTTCGCTGCATATAAACTGATTATGTTTTGTGAAACAGAAGGTGTTTTTTAAATCTGCTCCCGCAGCGAAAATTTCCTGCCGGCAGCTTTGTTCTGCAAAAATTGGGCCCGGCACATATCCTCTGGCCCTTCTTAAAAGGACCGGCTTTTCGTCCACAAGGTGAATAATCGAGTCATCAACCTGCCTGAAAATTTCCCTATCATGCATCAAGAAGGCATCCGCAATGTGAGCCAGTTGCTCCAGGGCCAGTTTATTTTTACAAATCAACGGTTCGTCTGAAATGTTGCCGCTGGTCATTACGAGGACATCTGTTCGGTGGTTGTTTAGTTGCTCGAACAAAAGATAATGAATCGGTGCATAACAAAGCATAAATCCGTAAGTATTAACACCCTCGGCAACCGAAGGGGCCAGGGAGCAGTTCCTTTTCTGAGGCAATAAAACAATCGGGCTTTGCGGACTCTTTAATAGATGTTCGGCTTGTTGGCTGACAAGTGCGTATTTTTTCATCTTTTCAATTGAATCAGTCATCATAGCAAACGGCTTATGATCCCGCTTCTTGCGGAGGCGCAATTTGTCGACAGCCTTGTTATTGAGAGCATCGACCGCTAAATGAAATCCGCCAATACCTTTTATTGCTACGATTTTTCCGGCTGAAAGCAAACGCGAGGTTTCGGCGATAACCTTATCGGTTTGCGTTTCTATTGTTTTTCCATGTTTGTCTGTCAGCCGGACTGCCGGCCCGCATTGGCCGCATGCAACGGGTTGAGCGTGGAAGCGACGATCGGTAACCTCTGTATATTGAGCGGTACATTTTTCGCACATCTTGAAGACATGCATCGTGGTATTAGGCCTGTCGTAGGGAATATTTTTGACTATTGAATATCTCGGCCCGCAGTTAGTGCAGTTTATAAACGGATAGCCGTACCGAAAATCTTCTTTGTCCGCTATCTCGTTAAGGCAATCCCGGCAGGTGGCGATATCAACGGTTACCTGTGACAGCGGCGTTCCTTCTGAATTACTGGTTTGTATGGTGAATTTGCCTTCGGCTTCGATAACTGGCATCTCAACCACATCGCAGGATTTTATTACAGCGAAGGGTGGTTTGTCGGAATCAGACTGCAATCTGGTCAAAAATTCATCTATTTCCCCTTTTTTGCCCTGTAATTCAATGGTAACGCCTTTTGTGTCGTTATATACAAGGCCGGACAGGCCCAGCCCTCGCGCTAATCTATATACAGCCGGCCGGAAGCCTACTCCCTGAACCCGGCCTGTTATGAATATTTTTTGCCTTTTAATCACAATCTTTTTTTATTAATATTCTTTATTGATTATTAACCGACAATTATTTAGAATGTAAACGAAAGATGAAAATAGTAAATAGTAAATAATAAATCTTCTGGGGCCATAGCTCAGTTGGGAGAGCGCTTGCATGGCATGCAAGAGGTCGTGGGTTCGATTCCCGTTGGCTCCATTTTTCCAATCTCAGTTCCAGCCGAACGTCCTATAAAATACAGCCTAAAGCAATATGGTTTCAAGCCAATTTTGCCATTTTTCAATGCTCTTTATTTTTAGTATGAAATTCATGGCTTTAAGGTTGTGTATAACTTATTTTTAAGATAAAGCTTAGTTATTGGACGGTATGCAGGACAATAAGTATTAACTATTAACCACGAAAAAAGGCTTGACGATAGAGGCAAAAGCTGCGATAGAAAAGAATGCGATTTTGTTTGTTTTTTCTTTACATTTCACATCTTTTATGGGATAATATACGTTTGATTATGGAAGGCATATACAAGGGATATTTTGGGCAAGAAAGGAACTGACTGGGGTAAGGCATTTCTTCCATAAATGTAGTTTATATTAAGCGGGTAATTGAGTGTGGGAAAAGAATTATATTTTTTCCCGGAGGGGGAAGTGGC
This sequence comes from Phycisphaerae bacterium, assembly GCA_030667885.1. Classification (GTDB taxonomy): domain Bacteria; phylum Planctomycetota; class Phycisphaerae; order Sedimentisphaerales; family Anaerobacaceae; genus NIOZ-UU13. The sequence continues at coordinate 3,181 of DAOUVA010000013.1, read as the reverse complement.
TTAGTAGCGTACAGTCAAGCAGGTTATTATCTCTATCTTCGGCAAAGACGGGAATTATTATTATGAATTTAAGGAGGATACAAATGAGTTTATCGAGAAGTGCAACGATCCTGGTCGTGACATTATTATTGTTCCTGGCGACACCAGGTCTTGCTCAAACCCAAGTACAGCAAGAGAGGAAAGCTGAACTGGAACGGGTTTTAGAAAAACTAAGAGAAAAAGCAGAAGACAAAACATCTTCGGCTGAATTGATATTTTCCGAGGATACAAGTCGACGGTTTTTAGTTAAGGAGCTGCGGATTGGCGGCAACGACCTAATCACAATGGCAAAGTTACTGGAAAATCTGCCTTTGGCATATACGCTTACTGTGCAGAAAGATGACACTACTGTTGAGCAAATCTACGATTTCCGAGTTTTACATGATGTAATTCTAAATCCAGGCGAGGAACGCGAAGTTTCACTGAACACAATCCAGGGCTTCACCAAGTATGTCTTGTCGGTGTATCAGAAAGAAGGTTATGCCGGTATCTATGTGTATATTCCGGCATCAGCAGTTCGGGGGACAGAGTTAGTAGATAAAATTCTGCCTATTGAAGTTCTGGAAGGCAAGATAGCAGAGATTACAGTGGAGAGATATAATTTTGAACGCCAAGATGTAGAAAAAGGTTTTTTGAAAGATGCCGTACTTGAATCATGGTCACCTTTAAAAGAAGGCGAGGCAATTCAAAAGAATAAATTGGATGATTTTGTAAGGCTGCTCAATCTTAATCCTGACAGATATATCTCTGCCGTGATATCGAGAAGCGCAGAGCCTAATGCTTTGAATCTGGCATACGATGTTTATGAATCAAACCCCTGGCACATGTATGCACAGATAGATAATTCCGGCACGGACAAACGGCAATGGAGTCCTAAAGTTGGTGTAACAAATACTAATCTTACTGGTATGGACGACAGGTTTTCTGCAATGTACCAGGCTCCATGGGAATCAGGTATAGATGACAACTACGCATTATTTGGGAGCTATGATTTACCAGTTCTTACACCTCGGCTTCGGCTTAACGTCTATGGTGGATACAGTGAGTTCGACGTGACTCCGCAGGGAGGTCCATTTAATTTTCTTGGCCGAGGTTCATTTTATGGAAGTGTGTTAAGTTACAATGTCTTCCAGATAGATAACTGGTTTGTTGACGTTACCGGATCGCTAAGCCGGGAAAACAGCAAGGTCACACCTGCGCTGGGACTGGCAAGCGATGTTGATATGGATTTGTGGGGTGTCGGAGTTAATATCCACCGTTCAGATGATATATCAAATACATCACTGACATTGAATAGAGTTGAAAGCATGGGTGGTTCCAGCGCGAATGATTTTGCCGCGGCCAGGTTGAATGCGGACCCGGATTTTACTATTTATAACTTTGGCGCTTCTCATGGTCAGTATCTCGAAACCAACAAAGTTAATCGAGTTAGTGGTTCATTCCGATGGATAAAGTCCAACGAAAGACTGGCCCCTGCCAAAATGACAACCTTTGGAGGATTCTACTCCATCAGAGGTTATGAGGAAGATGAAATTGTTGCCGATGGCGGTATCATTATGTCCGGCCAATATGAGTTTGACCTGATCAGGCACAGCGAATCCATAGAGAATCACGAAGCGAATTCAGACCAAACACAGGATAGCAAACCATGGCTAAGAAAACTGGCCCCGCTGGCCTTTATTGATTTCGGCAGGGCTAAAATAAAAAGTCCCGTCGTTGGTGAGCGGAGAGTTCGGGAGCTATGCTCGATAGGCGTAGGTACTATCATTGATATCGAGGATAATTTTAGTGCAGGTATATATTACGGCTGGCCACTTCGTGGAACTGATGAGACTGATAATGGCGACGGCCGATTACATTTTAGCTGTGTATACCGGTTCTAAATTCCAAGCGTTTTGTCCACTAATCGTAGGTGGGATAAATATACTATATGTAGTTTAGCTGCTCATAAATAGGGAGGAACTATGGGATTCTCAAGAAAAATTTCAAAAAGACGCTATTTTAAGTGCACACTTATTTACTTTCTGACGTGCTGTATGTTTTTCAATACGTCACTGTCGGTCGTACTTGCCGGGCCGGAAGGAGCGCAGGTCATTAACGGCCAGGTTTCATTCCAGCAAAGCGGCTACAATACCACTATAACGGCCTCGGACAAATCAATTATCAACTACAACAGTTTTGATATTGCGCGCCCTGAGATTGTTCAGTTTATCCAGCCCGGCAGCAATGCTTCGGTGTTAAACAGGATACTCTCGGCAAATCCGACGAATATTAACGGAACTCTGCTGGCCAATGGCAGGGTTTTCTTCGTTAATCCTGCGGGTGTGTATATCGGTGCAGGGGCCAGAGTTAATGTTAACCAACTGGTTGCCTCAGGTTTGAATATTACAAACTCCGATTTTATAAACGGACAATATAATTTTGCCGGAGGTGACGGCTCGGTGGTAAATAGCGGGGATATTTCCGCAAAAGAAGTTTATCTGATTGGCAAACAGGTTACCAATTCAGGTACCATTAGCTGTCCGGATGGGTATGTAGTTATGGCATCCGGGGACAGAGTATTCCTCGGCGAACCCGGCACGGATGTCGTATTAGAAATGGACGCGCCATCTGTGCCCGAATCTGCTGAGCCGATCGAAGGTTCAGGTGTTCTCAACGAGGGCACGGTCGATGCCGCCGGTGGTACCATAGTGCTCGCAGCAGGGGATATTTACTCACAAGCAATTTCAAATACAGGCTCATTGTCGGCTTCGGTTGAAACCGGTGATGCCGGACAGATAAAACTCACTGCTGATGGCGGACAAGTTACTAATACCGGCACAATCGAGGCCTCCGGCGATAAAGGTGGACAGATCGTAATGGAAGGGGCGTTGGTCGGACAATTTGGAACAATCCATGCCGATGGTATTGACTCAGACGGCGGCAATATCGACCTGATAGCCGGTGATGTGGTCGCGCTAAGTTCGGACAGTTTAACCACAGCGAACGCCGGTACAAACGGTGATGGTGGTGAGGTCATTGTTTATTCGCCTGATACCGCACTATTTTGGTCGGATGCAAAGATCGAAGCCAAAGGTGGAAGCGAATCTGGCAACGGTGGCTTTGTTGAAGTCTCCGGCAAAGAACATGTCGAAATATATGG
>DAOUVA010000016.1 GCA_030667885.1 Phycisphaerae bacterium | reverse complement strand
TTGCGGGATTTTGAGCTGCGTTTGAAGTTTCGTCTCCGTAACGGCAACTCCGGAGTGCAGTACCGAAGTAAGGAAGTCCGCAAGTGGGTTGTCAGCGGCTATCAGGCGGAGGTTGAAAACGCACCGGGCAAGGTCGGTTTTCTCTACCACGAGAGTGGCCGGGGATGGCTGGTCAATGTCGGTGATATGATGGTCATTGACAAAGACGGCGAGAAAAATGTCATTGGGAATGTCTCCGATCAAGAAGAGCTTATCAAGCAAGGCTACTATAACGACAAGGATTGGAACGAGTATAGAATCATAGCTCAGGGCAACCATTTGAGGCACTATCTCAACGGCTATCAGACAATGGAGCTGATAGATAACGACCGGGTAACCAACCCCGGCGATCCGAAGGACACTAAAGGGGCTGCCAGAGAAGGTATCCTGGCACTTCAAATACATGCCGGCCCACCGATGCTTGTTGAGTTCAAGGACATCCGCGTTAAAAATCTATGGCCGAAATATGGCGATGCAGTTTTACTGTTTAACGGCAAAAACCTCGACGGCTGGGCGGTAAAGGGCGATAAGGAAAAGAGCAAATGGGTAGCCGGCAAAGCGAAAATGTCGTCTGATGACCCGAAGATATTAGTAAAGGTCGATGGTCAGGGTGAAATGATGAATCTGGCTGCCAAGCATGGTGATAGTCTCGATTTTTTCTCCAAAGCAAAATTCGGCGACTGCCGTATCGAGATGCAGGTGATGGTGCCGAGAGGTTCCAATTCCGGCATCTATGTGATGGGCGAATATGAGATTCAGGTGCTGGATAGCTGGGGAAAAGTAAAAATGGGCGCCGGTGATATGGGCGCGATTTACGGTGCCGGTGCACCTTTAGTGAATGCTTCCCTGAGGCCCGGTCAATGGCAGAAGTATGTGATTGAATTTAAGGCTCCGAGGTTCGATGCCAGCGGCAAAAAGATTAGTCATGCCACATTCAAAAAGATAGAACTCAACGGCCAGTTGCTGCACAAGAAGAACCTCGAAATGACAGAGGGAGTAACGGGTGGCCCTCTGGTAGGCAAGGAAGGGCCTTTCGGGCCGATTATGTTCCAGGGCAACCACGGCCCTGTGGCGTTTCGCAATATAATAGTGAAACCTTTGGTAGATTAGCTGTATATAACTGCCAGAATCGTGAATTTGCTACGTTTAGTGCATTACAGGATTAGCGCAGTTTTTTCGGCAATACGAGCAGAAAAAATCGTCAAGTGTGTGCTTGACAGTGATATATCGCGGCGTTATATTACGTGGCAATAAAAAATTGATGATTAGTTTAATATGTTAAATTTATGGAGCTGACAGAAAGACGATGAATAATCAAATATCTGACAACAAAATTAACAGACGTAGTTTCCTTCGTACGACAGCGGCGGCAGGGGCGGGGTTGGCGTTTTCACCGGTGGTTTTGGGACAGGCAGGCGGCGGGAAACCAGATGATATTAACATAGCTCTGCTCGGCTGCGGGGCCCAGGGGCAGGTCCTGATGACCTCCATGCTTAAAATACCTGGTGTTCGATTCAAGGCAGTTTGCGATATTTGGACGGCGTATAATCAAAAACGCGTCTCCCGTCTGTTGAAGAGGTATGGCCATGAGCATAATACTTATGTTGATTACGAGGAAATGCTCGCTAAGGAAAAAGACCTTGATGCTGTGATAATTGCCACGCCGGACTTCTGGCACTCACCGCATACTGTTGCGTGTCTGGAAGCAGGGCTGAACGTGTATTGTGAAAAGGAGATGTCCAACACTCTTGAAGGCGCAAAAAAGATGCTGGAGGCTGCAAAGAAGACCGGCAAGTTGTTGCAGATAGGTCATCAGCGTCGAAGTAATCCGAAGTACAGATTCGTCTATGATAAAATAATCACTGACGCAAAGCTATTGGGTAAAATCACCTGTATCAACGGGCAGTGGAACCGCAGCAAGACGGCGTGTGAGGATGTAGGTTTCCCGAGGAATGCTCTTATCGATAAGGCAACACTGAAAAAGTATGGTTTCGACTCGATGCGGCAATTCAAAAACTGGCGCTGGTATAAGGGGCTTGGAGGCGGCCCGATTGTTGACCTCGGTTCGCACCAGATAGACATCTATAGCTGGTTCCTTGGCGCTAATCCCAAAGCCGTGATGGCCAGCGGGGGCGTCGACTACTGGAAACCGCCGGTTCGTGAACCAGCGCAAGACTGGTACGACAATGTTATGGTCATTTATGAGTACCAGGTCGGCGACCGAACCGTCAGGGCGTTCTATCAGACCATAACGACCAACAGCAGCAAGGGATACTTTGAAAACTTTATGGGCGATGAAGGCACACTTGAAATCTCAGAAGCTTCCGGACGGAATACCATATACCGTGAAGCGTGGGTTCCTGCTACGAATTGGGAAAAATGGGTCAAAATGGGCACCATTAAAGAGCCGGACAAAAAGGAAGAAGAAAAACCTGCAGGCGACGCCGTGCTTGATGTGCGGGAAACACCGAAACCCCCAAGTTATGACATACCTGTAACTATGGACAATAAACCATATCACCAGCCGCATCTTGAGAACTTTTTCGATGCTGTTCGCGGTAAGGCCAAGCTCAATTGCCCCGGTGAAGTTGGATACGAAACAGCGGTTACGGTATTGAAGGTTAATGAAGCAGTAGCTTCCGGCGGGAAGCTGGAGTTCAAGCCGGGAGATTTTAAAGTATAAAAACGCTTGTTAAAGATAGATAGTTTTGTACAATTACTTCGATGAATGTTAAAACGTTTAGAGGAAAGGATTGACTGTACATTGAGAAAAGGATTGATATTAACAGGCTTTTTGTGTTTGTTGGTATTGTGTCTGTCTGCACTCACTGTTTGCTTCGAAAGTGAAGCAGCGGGGGCTGAAACCCCGAGCAAACTTCTTGGCGATGAAAGTGACGGCAGCCGGGCACATCCAACTCATCTTATTCCTCTGGTTGCTGAAAATGAAGACGGCGAGCAGGGAGGAAAAATTTACCCTGATGACGATCCTCTTCTGCCGTTTTCAACGCGCTGGACCTGTGGGGAATGTCACAGCTACGGGATAATCAGCAAAGGCTGGCATTTCAGCGCTGCTGACCCGAACATTTCTCCCGGTCGGCCCGGGCAGCCGTGGATACTCGCAGATGCTCGAACCGGTACTCAGATTCCTCTTTCGTATCGCTCATGGCCGGGGACGTTCAAGCCAGAGCAGCTTGGGCTCTCAAGCCGTGCATTTGTCAAGCTATTCGGCCGGCATACACCGGGCGGTGGAGCCGGAGAGCTTGAAACCGAAGATATGGATGAGATTATGCGCGAGTATGTCTCGGGCAAACTTGAAATCAACTGTTTGAGTTGTCATAATGCCGAGTTCGCTCACAATCAGGGCGAATCTTTTCTTCAGATAGCTCGGGGGAATTTTCGGTGGGCATCAGCGGCCACTTGTGAATTTGCTTCTGTCAGCGGTTCAGCCGCGGATATGCCCGATACCTACGATCCGTTCATGCCCGAGCCGCCGGAAGATGCGAAAAAGGTTCCTCCGACTATTAAGTATCGCGAAACCGCTTTCGACCACGAGAACAAAGTCAACTTTAATATTGTAAGAGAGGTGTCCGACAACAGGTGCTACTTCTGCCATTCCAACCTGTACCTTGAGGCTGAAGATACGGAAAAGTGGAATATGGACGAGGATATTCACCTTGCCGCCGGCTTGAAATGTGTTGATTGTCACCGTAACGGCATTGACCATAGCATTATACGCGGTTATGAAGGTGAATCATCTGCCTCGGCAAATCATTTAGCGGCCGCCTCATCATGCGAGGGTTGCCACCTTGGGGAAAAGGATTCTTCCTCACCGGTTGCAGGCAGGCTTGGTGCACCGGTTCCGGAACATCGTGGTATTCCTGTGGTTCATTTTGAGAGAATGACCTGTACTGCCTGTCACTCGGGTCCATGGCCGGCCAACAAAACAATTCTGACTAAAACCTCCCGGGCGCATCGGTTGGGGACGATTGGTGTTAATAAATCCCATGAGGCGCTTCCGCATATTAATTCACCTGTTTTTGCTGAACAGGAAAATGGTAAAATCGCCCCTCATAAAATGGTATGGCCTGCCTTCTGGGGCATTATAAAAGACCAGGATGTTACACCGATTGATTTTGAGGTTGTCAAAGAAACAGTCGGTCAGGTTCTTGCTAATGAAAAGCTGCCTGTTTCCGGTGATTGGCCTGCCTTGTCTGATGAAAACGTTACCGAGGCTCTGAAATCGCTAAAAGGGACAGTTGAAGGCGAACCTGTTTATGTTAGCGGCGGCAAAATCTACAGCCTTGATGATTCAGGCGAACTTTGGCAGGAAGAACATAAGGCGGCTGAGCCATATTTATGGCCTATTGGTCATAATGTCAGACCGGCGGCACAATCGCTCGGTATTCGCTACTGCACGGATTGCCATTCTACAGATGAGCCTTTCTTCTTCGGTGATGTTGCTGTTGACTCTCCTGTTGTTACGGGTCGTGGAACTAAAAAAATGGTTGAGTTTCAGGACGTTGACCCATCCTATGCCAGGGCATTCGCTTTTTCGTTCGTATTCCGCCCCATGATGAAGATAGTTTGTCTTTGTTCATGTGCAATTATAGCTGTTGTTTTGTTATTGTATGCTTTAAAGGCCTTGGCTTGTGTTGTGAAGGTTTTGGCCGGTTCGGATTAATGGTATCGATTGAAAGTATGTGAGAAATATGTTTCAAAAGATTTCGATAATTGCTTTTTTAGTTACTTTAGCGTGTATTGTTCTGCACCGCATAGTTGTGCCTTCCAATAAGAGACTTCCAGGTAATTCCACGAGTGATAGGTTGAGTATTATAGGTATGTTAAGGATTCTGGTATATCTGGCGGTACTGTTTTGTTTCGTAGTTCTTGCGATAACCGGCTTTTATCCGACTCTTATTTTGGGCAAACACATTACAGGTTATCTCGTAATGGTGCATGCTACTTTCGCACCTGTTTTCGCAGTCTGCCTGGCTGTTTTAGCTGTAATGTGGGCGCGGCGTTGGCGTTTTACCGGTGGCGATTGGCCCTTGTTTGAACGCATTGTCCGGTGGGCAACGTTAGCAAATAATCCCGACGGTTACACTTTTCATAAAAGCTCCGTTCTCGGAAAAAAAATATCATTTTGGCTGATAATCTTTTTGGCTTTGCCGTTAATTCTTTCGATTGTCCTGAGCATGCTTCCGCTTTTCGGGACCCATTGGCAGGAAATACTATTAAGTATGCATGGCTACACCGCTTTGGTGTTCACAATGGTTGCAATTTTGCATACTTATTTTATAATCCGAACATAAAAAGCAGGGATGCTGCCCGGTTGAGCTGCAACTGCGTGTTTGTTGGGTAGCCCTTTTTGTGGTTTAGCGCAAAAGAGGGGGCCCGCGTTGGTCGGAAAGGAGAGAATGCCGATGGGGAAGGTAAAGGTAGCTGTTGTAGGGCTCGGGTTTGGGGCTGAGTTCATTCCTATTTATCAAAAGCATCCCGACTCTGAGTGTTATGCTATTTGCCAGAGAAACGAAAACCACCTCAATGAAATAGGCGACCAGTTTGGGATAAAAAGAAGGTTCACCAAATTTGAAGATTTGTTAAGTATCGATGAGCTGGATGTTATCCATGTAGTCTCGCCCATAGCCGACCATGCCTGGATGACAATAGCTTCTTTGGATGCAGGCAAACATACCGCCTGTACCGTCCCGATGGCTACTACCACAGAGGATTGTCTTGCAATAGCTAAGGCGCGAAAAAAGTCCGGCAAGGTATATATGATGATGGAGACGGCTGTGTACAGCCGGGAGTTTCTCTATGCGAAAGAGCTTGTAGAATCGGGCAAATTGGGTGACATTCAGTTTCTGCGCGGTTCGCATCAGCAGAATATGGGATTGCCGGGCTGGCCGGATTACTGGTATGGTTTCCCGCCTATGCATTATGCGACCCATGCCATCAGCCCTCTTTTATGGCTTGCGCAGAAAAAAGCCGAATCAGTGGTCTGTCATGGTTCGGGCCGAATTCAGGAAGATTATATCAAACTCTACGATTCGCCTTTCGCGATTGAAACCGCTATTATAAAACTTGCCGATTCGGAGCTTGCCTGCGAGGTAACGCGGTCACTTTTTAATACGATTAGACAGTATAGAGAAAGTTTCGATGTGTATGGTACTAAGCTTTCATTCGAATGGGAACAGGTTGCCGGTGACGATCCGGTGATTTATTCCGGCTACGAAGATGCCGAGAGGGTGAAAGTGCCGGATTATGGGCATTTGCTGCCGAAAGAAATAGCTCCCTTCACAGGGCGCGGTGTTTATGATGAAGAGCACGAACATACATCCTTTATTCAGGGCAGCGGACACGGCGGCTCGCATCCTCATCTGACTCATGAATTTATTCGTGCGATTGTCGAGAGCAGAGAATCGGCTGTCGATGCCAGGGCCGCAGCAAACTGGACGATGGCGGGGATATGTGCCCATGAATCAGCTATGAGTGACGGCAAGAGAATCCAAATACCGCAGACTGATTAGCTGCTTTCACGCTGCTGACAAATTTCCCATAAAACCGTTTAAAAAACTGGTTGTATCGAAGTGCAACTGTTATATTTATCGTGGAAAATCCGGCGGTGTGCCGGTGGTATATATTCGAGGTAATTATTTTTAGGAGATCGAATTATGAGTAATGGAGTGTTACCAGATTATCTTAGCATGGCCAAGCCCAACCCACTTGGGAATCGGGCCCCTTGGTACAAGAACACGGCACCCACATATGCCGGGATTATGCTGTGGTTTGTATTCTGGCAGGATGTTCCTGGGGGAGCCGGGGCTCTCGGCGGTGTGCTGTCGCATGGATTGGGGACTGCACTTTTGGGTCTGATCCTGGCAGCGTTGCTGTGCCATTTTCTCTACTACCTGGTTCCCGCAATGCTCGGCATGAAAACGGGTTTGCCCCTCTACATCGTCGGTACTTCCACCTACGGAGCGACCGGGGGTTTCGTAATGCCCGGCTTTGTGATGGGCTTGCTGCAGTTCGGCTGGTTAGGCGTCAACTCCTGCTTCTCCGCCGCATTCCTTGTGAAGCCGTTTTATCCGGATCTTGGACTCTTGGAGGTTATCAGCACGCCTCCCCATATTGTGGTTTCCATTCTCTGGGCGGCGGCAGCGGCTTTTATGGGCTTGAAAGGAATCCAGTATGTTGCCAAGGTGGCCACATATTTGCCCCTTATCCCGTTGGGCATTCTTGTTATATTGTTCTTCTGTACGGTCGGTGGGGTGGGCTCTTTTGAACCCGCTCAGGTCGGAGTGACCGCCGATGCGGAGGGTGCCTTGAGCGCTATGGGCGTCATTGCGGTGCTGTTGACATACGTGATTGGCTTCTTTGCGACGGCAGGCGCCGCCGGAACTGACTTTGGTATGAACAGTCGGGACAGCAAAGACGTGCAAATGGGCGGATTGATCGGGATAAGCGGAGCAACCATCTTTGCCGGCGGGCTTGCGTTATTAATCGTTGCAGGTGCATTTGGCTCGGGCAAGGTAACAGATGCAGCCGTCCTGAATCCGACCCAACTGATGGGTATACTGATAGGTGAAAAGACAGGCGCCGTATTCATGTGGCTGCTGGCGTTGGCCGCCTTCCCGCCCGCGTGCTTCTCCTCGTTCATTGCTGCCAACAGCTTCAAAACCACTTTGCCGAAAGTGAATCCCTTTATCACGGTAGGTATCGGCACAGCCGTCAGTATTCTGCTTGCCGCGACGGGCTGGGCAGCGGATGTGATGTCTGTCTTCGGTGTGATTGGAGCTTCGTTTGGCCCGGTCTGCGGCGCTATGATGGTCGACTACATCATGGCCGGCAAGAAATGGGCCGGTCCTCGGGCCGGTTGGAACCCGGCCGGCTGGATTTCCTGGGTTGTCGGCTTTATCGTGGGCATGATGCCGCTCGTGAGTCTGCCGCTCGTGGGCAAGGTAAACATCCCGGCGGCGCCACTGATGGCATTTATTGTCGGTGCCGTGCTTTACTTCATCCTGGCCAAGGTGGGGATGGAATCGAAAGTCCTTGAAATGACTGCCGCTGCGGCCCCGGTTGAAAGCGCACCACAGGAGACGCCGGCAGAGGATACAGCAGGCGAATAAAAGCAGGATTGAGAGCAAAGGCTCAGTGATTTTGCTGATTATTTTGATTAATCTATTATTAACGGCAGGGATTTAGTGTTCTGAATTCCTGCCGTATTTTTTTTGCTTAAGAAAAATTATCGAAGCTAAATAGAGTATTAACAGTTTGTTAGGTGTGTCCTTGCCGGAGGAAATCCTTTGTAAAATCTGATTTGAAAAGAAAAAATATACTTTTAGGCGGCTTGACAACGTCATATATATAGGATATTATGCCCGCTTTGGCTTTATATGTATAAACGATAGTTTACAGGCAATTAACAATTTCGTCAGTTACATAGAATTGTGGATTTTTTTAAGGTAAAGAAAATGATGAAGAAAAATTTTAGCTCAATTATGAAAGTTTGTGCCCTGGTATTATTGGTAATGCTTTTGTGCTATGTTCCGGGCTGCAAGAAATCTTCTCCTGAGGAAGGCAACGGGGATTCAGCTCAGCAGTCTGTAAGCGAACATCCGTCTAATAGCGAGCATCCATCTGGAAGCGAACATCCTTCTGCTGAGCCAGAAGTCACAATGAGTGCTGCTCCTGGCGGGATGGTGGCGATTGACATCAAGCTGCCGAAACCGATGTTTGTGGGCACGCCGCAGAGCACAAAAGTAGCCAACCTCGAAAAACCCTTAGGCAAGCCGCGTCCGCCGTTTTTGGCCCCGGCCGGAGTAACAAATATTGCCCTCGGAAAGCCGGTAGCCAGCAGCGACGAAGAACCTATCATCGGTGATATAGAAATGATAACAGACGGCGACATGGAGGCTGCCGATGGCAGTTATGTTGAATTAGGCCCATTCGCACAGGATGTTACCGTTGACCTCGAAGGCATGTATGAAATTTACGCTGTTATAGTATGGCATTACCATAAGCAGGCCCGGGTTTATTACGATGTGGTAGTGCAGGTTGCCGATGATGCTGATTTTATTACGAATGCCAGAACACTGTTCAACAATGACATCGACAACTCTGCGGGTATTGGAGTTGGCGAAGATAAGCATTATACCGAAACCAACGAAGGTAAGCTTATCGATACCAAGGGTGTCAAGGCCCGTTATGTCCGCCTCTACAGCAACGGCAATACCGGCAATGATTTGAACCACTATATCGAGGTGGCGGTTTACGGTAAGCCGGTACAGTAATATGGCCAAAAAATGTTGCGTGCTAATTTTGGCCGCGACAATAGTTGCGCTTGCGCTGCGTCTGCCGCGGCTTCGACAACGTCCTATGCATGGCGATGAGGCCGTTCACGCTGACAAATTCGGCGAACTGCTTGAAGATGGTGTTTATACCTACGATCCGTATGAATACCACGGCCCGACACTGAACTACCTGACTTTAATTCCTGCTCGTCTTTCTTCAGCAAAGAAGCTGACCGAGATCAGTGAGTTCACCTTGCGCATCGTTCCTGTTTTTTTTGGGGCGTCTCTGGTATTGCTGGTTTTGTTAATAGGCGGGGGGTTGGGGAGAGGCGCTGCGGCTTATGCCGCTCTGTTGACAGCTATCTCACCGGCCATGGTTTTTTACAGCCGCTATTACATCCAGGAAATGCTCCTGGTGTCTTTCACTTTTGGCGCAATTGTTTTTGGCTACCGCTATACACAAAGCAGGAAAATCTCCTGGGCAGTTTTGGCAGGGATGTGTATGGGGCTTATGCACGCCACCAAGGAAACGTGCATTATAGCTTATGGCTCGATGTTTTTGGCGGTTTTGGTTGTGCTATTGATGAAACGGCCGAGAGGTTCAATTGTTGATGCTGTTAAATGGATTAGACCCTCGCATTTTCTTGCATTTTTGGCAGCCGGTGTAATTGCCTCAGCTTTGTTTTTCTCATCTTTTTTCAGCAACCCGGACGGAATTCTGGATTCGATTCGGACTTACACAACCTACTTCGACCGCGCTGGTAATAATACGGTTCATCTCCATCCATGGTATTACTATATCAAGATGCTGTTTTATTCCAGATTTTTTGACGGGCCTATATGGACAGAAGCTCCCATAGTCTTGCTTGCGGCGGTTGGCTTTATAGCCGCATTGACAAAAAAAGGTCTCTCAAGTGCAAATGTGCATCTGGTTCGGTTCATAGGTTTTTATACACTCGTGATGACAGTTTTATATTCTGTGATTCCATATAAAACTCCCTGGTGTATGTTAGGCTTTCTGCATGGAATGATTCTGTTAGCCGGGGTTGGGGCTGTAGTTTTGGTGAAGCTGCTGCCGAATGTTGTACCCCGCCTGATAATTCTTTTGCTGATATTCGTGAGTTCTGTTTTTCTGACCTGGCAGGCTTACCAGAGCAATTACAAGTATTATTCAGACAGTCGCAATCCTTATGTCTATGCTCATCCTACTGATGAGGTCTTCACGGTAGTTAAGCGTATCGAAGAGATGGCCCGGGTGCATCCGGACGGCTATAAAATGCATATTCAGGTTATCTGCCCGGGTAAAGATTACTGGCCGTTGCCCTGGTATCTGCGGCGATATGAAAGTATTGACTGGTGGGAGAGTGTGGATAACAGCGGGGCTTCTGCGCCATTGATAATTTGTTCTCCCGAAGTTGAAGCGGCGCTGACAAATAAGCTCTATGCTTTAACTCCTTTCGAACAGCGTCAAATGTATATGTTTTTGTTCGATGAGCCTTATTATATGTGGCTGCGCCCGAAGGTAAAGCTTCAGGGCTTTGTCAGAAAAGATTTGTGGGATGCTTACTATATAAGCCCGGATCCCGAGGAACTAATCAGGGAGTCATCTAAAAAATGAATCAACCTCAACCAGAGCCCTGTTTTGTCCGGAAAGATTGTCAATCAATCTCCGGTTTGAAGCGTTTTTGCCATGAGGCGATGGCGACGACTTTTGAGATTATTATGGTAGAGGAAGACGAGAACTATGCCCGGCAGGCCGCCGTTTCCGCCTTCAATGAAGTGGACCGGTTGGAAGGTGAGCTTAGCCGATTCCTCGAAAACAGTGACATCGCCCGTATTAATAACCTGCCTGCCAATGAGCCTTTACGGCTTGGTTTGGATGCTTTTGATTGCCTGGAGCTTGGCTGCAGGATTTATGCCGAAACCAATGGGGCTTTCGATATTACTATCGGCTCTTTGCTGGGCTGCTGGTGTGACGAGGATGGAGACCCCCGCAGCCCTTCACAAGATGAATTGAATCTTGCTCGTGAGCATACCGGTGCGCACCTTTTACAACTGGATGAGTCTGAGCATACAGTCCAGCTATCGGTCAGCCCGGTTCAAGTTGATCTCGGAGGTATCGGTAAAGGCTATGCAGTTGACCGGGCGGCTGAATTATTGCGGGACTGGAGTATTGAAATCGCTCTGGTTTCCGGAGGCTATAGTTCGGTATTGGCTCTTGACGGGCCGGCAGAGACAAAAGGCTGGCCTCTGACATTAAGCAATCCCGGCAACCACAAACAGGTATTAGCCCGTCCGTGTATGCAGGGCCGGGCGCTGAGCGGTTCGGGTCTGCAGAAAGGCCGGCATATCATCGACCCACGAACAGTTCAGCCTGTTAAGGGCAAAATTGCTGCCTGGGCCTCGGCCTCTGATGCGGGAACGGCCGATGCTCTTTCAACAGCATTTATGATTATGAGCCCGGATGAAATCAGACAATATTGTCAGTCTCACCCGGACGTTTTGGCTCTGATTATGCTGGAAGGCCAGGGCGAGGATTCACAGGAAGAAAGAATATTATGCTTCGGTCCGTGGAAAGACAGCGAGCTGTCTCAGTGATTGTGTGCCGTGTTCTTTGCCTGCCTCAGTTGGAAAGGTTTTTGTTTTTAGCCATTACCTTCCTGATAGTCAGCAGCTCGGAAAGAACACTCCAGGAACTGCGGGTCGGAGATAGCCGGCTGTCACGGTCGCAGGTCCAGTCTATAGGAAATTCTTTTATTTTGTAACCTTCTTTTTGGGCCCGCATTATGATTTCTATATCGAATGTGAATCCGTCGGTGATACACTCGCCGTACAAGTGCCGCCCGACATCACCTCGATATATCTTAAATCCGCATTGTGTATCGGTGAATTCGGCTGGTATTTTCATGTCATGAATCGCGAACCAGTGGAACATCTTGGAGCAGATATGGCGGTATAGACTCTGGTCCCTTTCGATTCGGCATTCCCGCATTTTTCTTGAGCCGTGTGCTATATCACAGTCTCCGCCCTTGATTAATTCCAGTCCGCGCAGTGTGTCTTCATACGGTACACACAGGCCGCTGTCGGCAAACATCACATATTCTCCGCTCGTCTGCTCAATGCCTTTTCGGACGGCGTAGCCTTTGCCGCGGTGGTGGTTATATCGCTCGACTTTTATCTCTGTTCCCGCCGGTGGATTGGTAACAGCGTTTTTTGCGGCTTCAGCGGTGTTGTCTTTACTGCCGTCGTCAACAACTATAATCTGACCTGTGAAATGGTTGTTCTCCAGGAAAGCCGCCGCCGCCTCGATATCGCGGGCGATTTTTTTACTTTCGTCGTATGCCGGTATGACAATTGATATATCCATCCGTGAATTATATCCTACAATGCCGGGTCTTTCCAGTACCTTTGTATAAATGTTCCTGTTATGCTTTTACGATGTCCCTGTCAGTTCCGGTCTTAAAGATTCGATTTGTACTGAGGAATTTTGTTTTCGTTAAAAGTCCGGCGGCATGTTTCCTGACATCCGTTTCCATGCTGTTTTTGTTTCTCAGGGCGGCACGGGCCTTCTCGAATATTTTCTGCTTCAGTGGACAGGACAGGTCTGCATCACTGACGATACTCAGGAACCGTTTTTTGTGCAGGTCGGTGAAATCTTTTCCTTCTTTTAGCACAAAATAAACCTCATACAATGCGATAAGATAAATCACCGCCAATTCCACCGCCAGCCGGTAATACTGAATATAGCTCACGTCTTTTATATATTCCTTACACATCGCAGAGCCGTCCTTGTTTTTTTGATACTCTTTGTCTGCTTTCTTATAAGGTCCGAATTTTTGACATGCACGCAGTGTCAGCAGCAGATTATCTACAGAGTTTTCAATTTCTGATTCCGTTGGGCAACTGCTGTATGTTTCCACAAATCCCCGCTGCAGAAAATAACGGAACCATTCTTCGCTGTTCCTTGTGGTTGCCCCTTTGATACAATCAGTCCATTTATGAAAATCCTGTTTCAGGAAGTTATATTTTGAACCGCTCTTTTGCTCCAGACGATAAATCTCCTCATAAAGAAAATAGTCCTGAAAAACTTCACACTCGCGGTGTTTTTTGCGATTTTTGCCCTCACGATAATAAGGACCGGCAACCCTGTTTACTACCGGGTGAATTATCTGGTCGGCTGCGATATGTGTCAGATGCCCGGCAATATAGGCAAGTTTTCTTTTGTCGTCTTCATAGAGATTGACTTTGCCCTTTTTTCTTATTACATCGCTGAAAATGATTTCAACCAGCTTTAAAGGAAATTTGTTTGGTCTGTGTGAGTGCAAATGGTACGACCAGGGTGTTACTCCTTTAGCCTGCACGAATCCTTCTTTAAGCATGTCTTTGACTGAGCTGGACAATCTGGAGTAGTAATATAGATCGGGTCCCAGGCTGCCGAGATTCACATACGACTTGTAGTTTTCCTTTCTCGTATCTTTGTCAAGCTCGGCGGCAAATTCTGTAAATTCATCAATGCCCTTTGTTTTTAGTTTTTGAAGTGCCTTATGTGCGATGAGCATATGTGTTACGTTTGCCGGCATAGCAATTTTCCTTTCTCCGTATTAGCTATAAGTTATTAAGAGCTTACGAGAGTGCTAAAAAAAACACAAGCATTTTTCTGTCTGTAAGCGGCATGTATTTTTTTACGAACTTGAATTCGCTTTTTGTTTATATTCTTGCAATCTCAGTCCATAATGTGTATAGATATGATTTTCCATGCTCAGTAAGTACAAATGAAATATATTTGTAGTTTTGTTGTTATGGAGAGGTGTCGGAGTGGCTGATCGAGCCGGTTTCGAAAACCGGTGTGCCCTTTGCGGGTACCGCGGGTTCGAATCCCGCCCTCTCCGTTTTTTGTTTTGGGCTTTGTTATTTTAGTTGACTCAAGGCTAAAAGCCTGAAGGTGATTATGCGTGTGGCACTGGGACAATTTAACGCGGTGGTGGGCGATTTGGCCGGCAACGCTGAGAAGATGCGCGAAATCTATGCCGGGGCGGTTCGCTCTGATGTGGATTTGCTGGTCTTTCCGGAGATGGCTATTTGCGGCTATCCACCCGAAGATTTACTACACAAGAAGCATTTCTTAAAAGATTGCTCATCAGTCCTCGAAAAGCTGGCCGCTGATTGCCCGGATAAAACCATAATAGTTGGTTTTGCCGAAAACTATCAGGGCAACAACTACAATTCCGCGGCTGTGTTGCGGGGCGGGCGGATAAGCAAAATTTATCGAAAGGCCCAACTGCCGAATCATGGTGTGTTCGATGAACGAAGATATTTTCTGCCCGGCGCAAGACCGGTGGTAATCAATGCAGGCGGCCTAAATGTTGCTGTTACAATATGTGCCGATATCTGGGAAGCCGAGTGGCTTGTTAATTTCCTTAAGAGTAAAAGGCAAATCCATATAATTCTTAATATCTCAGCTTCGCCGTTTCATATCGGTAAGATTAAGAAAAGACAGGAGGTCGTGAGTCAATGCGCGAAAGAGTTCAATAGTGCTGTTGCCTATTGTAATCTTGTGGGCGGTCAGGATGAGTTGATTTTCGATGGGCGAAGCATGTTCGCCGATTCGACGGGCAAAATAAGAGCCAAAGCAAAGGCATTCGACGAGGATTTACTGATTGCTGATATTATCACCACAAACGACGGAACTATTGAGGTTAAGCCGTTACAAGCTGCTGCTAAACAACCGGCTAACCGTGCTGATGAAATCTATCAGGCACTTGTGCTCGGCACGAGAGATTATACCGGCAAAAACGGTTTTAAAAGAGTATTACTTGGTCTGAGCGGAGGTATAGATTCTTCAGTTGCGGCAGCTATCGCTGTTGCGGCTTTAGGTGCTGAAAATGTCGTTGGACTGACAATGCCATCGAAATTCAACAGTCCCGAAACGATTGGTGATGCCAGGAAGCTGGCGGAAAATATGGGCATCGAATTTTTAACCATTCCGATTGAGCCGATACTTAAGCAGTTCGATAAGGCGTTAAAGACTGTCCGGGGCTGGAAGGGTGAGGGGATAGCTTACGAGAATTTGCAGGCCAGAATCCGCGGCAGCATTCTTATGTCGCTTAGTAATCAGTTTGGTTCTCTGGTGCTGACGACGGGAAATAAAAGTGAAACTGCTGTCGGCTATGCGACTCTTTATGGTGATACGGCGGGGGGCTTTGCCGTGATAAAAGACGTTCCCAAGACAATGGTCTATAAATTGGCTCAACACATAAACAAAATATCCAAACGACAAATTATCCCTGCTGATGTAATAACTCGCCCGCCGAGTGCCGAGCTGAAGCCCGATCAGAAAGACAGCGACTCACTGCCGGATTATGATTTACTTGATAAAATCCTCAAAGGCTATGTCGAAGAAGACAAATCCGCACAGCAGCTGATTAAATCGGGTCTGTCCCGGGATGATGTCCTGCGTGTAATTCGTATGGTTGACTGCAACGAATACAAGAGAAGACAATCTCCGCCCGGGGTAAAAATTACACCGAAAGCTTTCGGAAAAGACAGAAGGCTGCCTATTACAAACCGTTACGGTTGCTCCGAACAATAGGTGTTTTTCACCTGTGATGGTGTATACGGTATCATCTGCTAATTATAGCATCTGCAACAGTGCTGCCGAATTGAAGTGAGGCTATCGGGCCAATACCGGTAATTATCAATCTATCATGCTCGACAGCGAGACCGGTATGTAAAGCACCTGCTGATATGAGCATGTTACGTTCGGTCAAAAGGCTCGTGGCTCTGACACCGGAGAGCACACCGGCATTGGCCAGGATAGTAGGTGCCGTGCCAATCGCCGCGAGTATCTTTCCATTGCGTATTGTTTCCCGGGCCAGGTTCAAAGCAATAGGATGAACGACATACTCAGCCGCTCCAAGGCCTCCTATGAAGATGATTGCATCGTAGTTGTAAATTCTCAATTGACCTATCAGGATGTTCGCCTCAGCTATACCTCCAAGCGTACCTCTTATAATTCCAATTCTTGTACTTGCTATATCGGCTTGAACTCCCGCTGCATCGAGCGCCCTTTTTGTTTCGAACAGTTCCTCATCTCGGTAATTTTGGCTGGCAACGATTAAAGCCGCCCTTTTTACTCCCGTACTCTCCTGGCTTGTAGATGCTGCTTCCTGCTCTATTGTATGCCCAACACAAATTATATAAAGCGGTTCAAAGCCTGCCGGTAATCTGCATGCTCTGCTGACTTGCTTTGTTGAGGTAAAAATGCCTACTGGTACTGAGCCCAAATCCAGACAAGCGGCCTGCAGTAGAATATTCTGAGCGACGTGCCCGGCTTCAAGCAGCATAAGTGTTCTGGCTTGATTGCGAAACTGGCCTGAAAGCTTTCTGACAGAGCCTGCAACAATAATATCACAGCCGGCCATAGCCACAGACTCCTGCATTGAAGCAGCAGTAGCTAAACTGCTGCGGATGTCCTTGTCTGAGGTTTGCTCCAGACTGTGTTCGGCCGGGCGATAAACAAACAGCCCCTCCTCGGTGGCAAAATACAGCTCTATGGGGTAAGTCTCCCCGGCCGATGGTGCCGTTCGCAAACCTCTTTGTTTTTCTGTTATACCCTGACCGGCCCAGGCTAATTGACCAATCTGTTCGGATTCGAGCGGTTTGTTGGCGAATAAGCGTACACTTCGCCGTTTAGCCAGGGCCTCTTCGAAACTGATCGTCCCTGTTAGTTGTGGCTTTGTAAGTCGGACTATCTTTTGTGGTGTCCGGCTTCTGCGTTGACCGAGACAAAGGCTTGCAAAACAAATCAGGGCTATTGTAAGGATTGCGAAACGTTTCATTTTCTTAGTCCTCCAAATTAAGTTTTGAAGTGGGGCTTATAATATACTTGTATTATACATGTTAAATTCGGTATTTCCCAGATTAAACTTTATTTTTTAATGGTCCGTCCATCCTCCGATTCCGGCCACTATCTAAATTTCTATTGTTGTAGTTGCGGCCGTTGTAGCCACAATCTGCCTGATGACGTTGCCTCACAAGACTCAAGAGGCAAAAGACAGAATTCAACCATAAGCCTCAATCTTTAGCGTTCTTGAAAGGTCTATATAGCGGGTCACCTATCAGAACCAATTGCCAGGAATTAAACGGTTTTGTGCGGTAGTATGCCTCAACGAGACAACTGCCCCTGAACAGCTCTGCGAAGAATTCTTTCGGTTGAGGGAATGAGTGAAGGTATGGTTCATCCACAGCACCCAGCGTTGCGGTGATGCCGTCTCGCAGCATTGCAGCGCACCATGTACTGCTGTTTGGGTCTCTTAGTTTTTGGGCCTCGTAGCTGGCGATATGAAATCCGACGGCACCGTCAACAAAATCGAAGGCATCCACATATTTTCTCAAACTGTACCAGCCGCAATACACAGCCGTTTGTGGGCAGCTACCGGGTTGAAAGAGCTGTCCCGTTTGTTCGGTTTTAATGGGCATCTTCGTATTCGAACGTATGAATGCCCCCAAATCTCGTAAAGATTGGTCAAAATAGCCATACATGTCCTTTTTTACAATGCCCCGTGAATCTATGTAGGCGTTACCCTTTAATCCTGTCTTTTCCGCAGTTAGCGCTTTGTCTATAAGACCCTTAATAATTTTATAGTCCGGGCCATCCAGCCGACTAACCATAAGCGTTTTGAAACCTAAGCCCGGAATTTGACCTCTTAGCATATTGGGTTGCCATCGATATAAATTGTAGGGTTGGAACAATAGCATCGATAATTCACTATCCACCGACGCATTTGTCTCTTTGCCGCTGATCCGGCCTATTTCAAGCTGCATCTGAGTGATTTTTCGATTGATTTGTTTTGTCTGAATTGATACCTGTTGAGGATCAAGTGCGGGGTCCTGTTTAAGTTCATCAAGCCTTTGCTTTTCCTTGCTGAGAAGTTTCTTTAATT
>DAOUVA010000029.1 GCA_030667885.1 Phycisphaerae bacterium | reverse complement strand
CTCGACCACGTTTCCCAGCCGTCTCGCGAAAAAAGCGCTGTCCTTTTGGCTAATCGCATCAAAAATAGAAAGCACCGTGACCCGTTCATCCTGACAGGCGATTTCAACACAGGCGAAAGCAATCCCGTTGTAACTTATCTAAAAGGCAAGACTGAACTCACCGGCGCCGATGGCCAAAAATCTACAAATCCTGTCCCAATGGTCGATTCGTTTCGTGTTCTGCACCCCGATGTCAAAGATGTTAAGACCGGCCACGCCTTCCGAGGAACCCGAAAAGGGAATAAAATCGATTATGTCTTCGTTCCGTCAAATATAAAGGTGCTCGAATCACAAATACTGTACGACAACATCGATGGCCGTTATCCTTCCGACCACTACCCGGTTAACGCAACCCTTCGTCTGCCTGCCAGGTAGGGCGGCAATATGTTATGGTGAATGTGAGGAAATAAAACAGCGTCACTGCCGTGCGTTTTTCAGCGCACCATCCTGATGGCCTCTTTTTCCTCGAACTTATTGCGATATTTCGCAGGCCGGTACAATTTAAATTCTATCGCCCGTATATACTCTTCCGGCCCGCAGTGACGAACGTTTTCAATTAGCGACGATATCTGCTTTTGCGAACGAAAGGCCGAGATTGCCTTGAGTTTCTTTTCCAGATATGACTTGGGCGTCCGCATTCGCAGCGTCGGAGGTTCGAGAAAATCACAATAAACGGCATACGTGTGGACATACGGCACTTTGTTTAACGGCTTACCAATCTCGGGCCAGATATTGCCCGCCGCGTGGAATAAGCTGATTAGCATCTCTTCGTAAATGATGCGATGGTCGGGATGCAAATCGTTCCACGTAGGCAAAAAGCACTGTGTCGGCTTTATCTTTCGCAAATGATAGGTAAAGGCATTTTGCAGTCCCGTATAACCTTTTATTGCCAGAGCTTCTTTCGGCTCGGCCGGTCCTCTGCCGCGATAATTATTCAGCCGGCAGTCCGGAAAACCGAGCCAGATAATATTTTTCTTCGGTATGCCAAGGCTTTCGTAGCATTTGTAACTTTCTTTACGCCGGATTTCGGCAATACTGTCTTTTTCGTCGGCGCTGCAGTAGCCCATTCTGCCGTCGGTAACAATCAGTATATATACAGATATATTTTCCCGTTTGGCTAACTGCATAAGCAGGCCCGCCCCGAGAACTGCATCGTCATCGTGAGGGCTTATCATTAAGAAACGTTGTTTCTTGCCCTGCCAGTTCTGTGAAACATCACTAAGATGGGAGCCTACTCTTCTTTCGTTACCAACTAATCGTACGAATTCAATTTCTTCTTGCATAATTATCCACTCACAATTAAACTTCAAACAGAAATAGTAAAAACAAAACAACAGGATGTTATTTGTTACAAAACAAGGAAGTCGCGAAGATGGATATTATAAGCAGTTTCAGGGCGAAAGCAAGCGGAAAAAATCTATCAGTTGTTTTACCAGAAGGCAGGGATGAGCGGATAGTGCAGGCCGCCCGCAGGCTCAAAGACGAAGATATTGCCCGGCCGATTGTGCTCGGAACACCCGCCCAGATCGAAGCGTCGATTGAAAAAGCCGGCGTTAATCTCGACGGCATCGAAACCATAAATCCGAAGCAAAACGATAAGCTCGAAGCCTATGCGGAAAAATACAGCAGTCGTAGAGAAGGCATTTCGTTAGCGGTAGCAAAACGTATAGTCGCTAAGCCTTTATTCTATGCGGGCATGATGGTCTCCTGCGATGATGCCGATACTGCTGTCGGCGGTGTTGCCGGCGCAACGGCAACTCTTATTCAGGCCGGCGTTCTAACCGTTGGTCTGATTGAAGGAATCAAAACTCCTTCCAGCTATTTTCTTATGGTCATTCCCGACTTTCTCGGCGAAAAGGACAAGCCATTCATTTATGCCGATTGCGCTGTCAACATCGACCCGACGGCCGAGCAATTAGCGGACATTGCCCTGGCTTCTGCCGTGAGCGCAAGAAGACTCTTAGGGCAGGAACCTCGCGTGGCTCTTTTGTCGTTTTCTACCAAGGGAAGTGCATCCGGGCCGATTGTGGAAAAAGTCAGGGAAGCTCTCAAAATCGCCCGGGCACGCCGGCCCGAGTTGGCTATCGACGGCGAATTCCAGGCCGACTCGGCCATAGTTCCCAGAGTGGCCGCTAAAAAAGTTAAAGACCAAAGTGCCGTTGCGGGAAAGGCAAATGTCATAATATTTCCAGACCTCAACTCAGGAAATATCGCTTATAAGCTCACCCAGTATATGGCGAATGCCCAGGCCATAGGGCCGTTTCTTCAGGGATTTGCGAAACCCATAACGGACCTCTCAAGAGGAGCAACTGTTGATGATATTATTGCTACGGTCATTCTGACTTTGGGTCAATTAGTGGAGAACACAAATAACAAACAGGATAAGCAGCAAACATGTTTGAAAGGATAGCAGCTAAAATGAAAGTACTCGTCATAAATGCAGGCAGTTCTTCGGTCAAGTATTACTTGTATCAGATGCCCGGGGCGGAAGTTCTTGCCAGAGGGCTTGTCGAAAAAATAGGAGAAGAAACCTCTGCGCTTTCTCATTATTATCACGGCAAAATCCACACAATAACATCAAAGGTCAAAGACGTCCAAAAGGCAATCGAGCTTATACTTCAAACGCTTGCCGACAAAGAAGTGGGAGCTTTGCAGCAGATATCCGAGATTGGCGCCGTCGGCCACAGGGTCGTTCACGGAGGCGAAGAGTTCACCGACTCTGTAATCATTAACGAAAAGGTAATTGCCTCAATCAAAAAGTTTGCGGACCTTGCTCCTTTGCACAATCCGCCGAATCTCGACGGCATTCTGGCCGCCCAGCATCATCTGCCGAATGTAAAACAGGTGGCCTGCTTCGATACCGCGTTTCATTCGACCATTCCGAAAGTTGCATATATGTATGCCCTTCCGTATGAGCTTTATGAAAAGTACGGCATCCGAAGGTACGGCTTTCACGGAATTTCTCACAGATATGTGGCCCGTCGTGCCGCGGCCATAATGGGCAAGGGTAAATATGACATCAACGCCATTACCTGCCATCTCGGAAACGGCTGCTCGGTTACCGCCGTAAAAGAGGGCGAGTCGATTGACACCTCTATGGGACTTACGCCTTTGGAAGGTGTGCCGATGGGAACCCGTTCGGGCGACCTCGACCCGGCCATACTCTTTTACCTTGCCGGTAAAGGTTACGATGTAAATGAGTTGAATACCCTTTGCAACAAGCAAAGCGGCCTGCTCGGTTTATCGGGCATCTCGAATGATATGAGAAACCTCCAGGAGTGCGCACGCAAAGGTGATGCTCGGGCAAAACTTGCTATCGATGTTTTCTGCTACCGCATCAAAAAATATGTTGGCGCTTATGCAGCGGTTCTGGATACTGTCGATGCCGTGGTCTTTACCGGCGGAATAGGGGAAAATTCCGTCTTTATGCGCGAGAAGATATGTAACTCTGTAACCCAAATAGGCGTACAGCTTGACCTGACAAAGAACAAGGACGCAGTCGCTAAAGAAGCTGAAATAAATACAAAAGACAGTAAGGTCAAAGTGTTTGTCATTCCCACGAATGAACAGGCCGCGATTGCCAACGATACTTATAAACTTGCCAACGGCAAACAGCCGATTGTTTCAAAGCAAAATCCCTCCGGAAATATCGCTCAGGAACATATGGAAACTTTGCATGGCCGCAAAGGGTGATGATACCTTTGCAATGTGCAGCCTCGAGTTGTTTTTCTATTTGTGTAACTGCCAGGTCAATTTTATCTTTCGGCGATGTGGGCTGATTTCTTCCTTGAATCGTTATATCCCTGGTGGTAAACTCACTTCTGTATATAGAAATTAAATTTCCTATCGTTGACGGAGAGAAGCTATGGGCCTCTCACCTGGAACTCGTCTTGGACAGTTCGAAATCGCTGAACTCGTGGGTGTTGGTGGTGTGGGCGAGGTGTACCGTGCCGCGGACACGAAGCTGGGGCGGGACGTGGCGATCAAGGTTCTTTCCGGTACCTTCGCGCTGGATGCCAAACGGCTGGCACGCTTTAATCGCGAAGCGCGGTTGTTGGCCTCGTTGGACCACCCAAACATCTGCGCCGTCCACGACCTCCAGGAATCGGATGGCACCCATTTCATGGTCATGCCCCTCATCGAAGGGGACACGCTCGCTGACCGCATCGAGCGTGGGGCGATTCCTGTCGAGAAAGCCTTGCCCATCTTTGCGCAAATCGCTGAAGCCCTCGAAGCCGCCCACGAACAGGGCATCATCCACCGCGACCTGAAGCCGGGGAACATCAAGGTCTCCAAA
The DNA here is from genome assembly GCA_030667885.1 of Phycisphaerae bacterium. GTDB lineage: Bacteria > Planctomycetota > Phycisphaerae > Sedimentisphaerales > Anaerobacaceae > NIOZ-UU13. Next base: position 11,388 of record DAOUVA010000029.1, on the reverse strand, counting down.
GACGGCAAGGTCAAGGTGCTGGATTTCGGTCTTGGCAAGGCCATCGAGTATGAGGCAGGCACTGCATCGAGCGAAGTGCCGACCCGTACCACGACGCCCGAGGCAACGAAGATGTCGCAGGAAGGAGTTGTCCTCGGCACTCCTGTTTATATGAGCCCCGAACAAGCCCGCGGCAAACCCGTCGATAAGCGCACCGACATTTGGGCCTTTGGCTGCTGCCTCTACGAAGCACTGACCGGCGACCTCCCGTTCAAGGGCGAAACCATCTCGGACACATTAGCCAAAGTGCTCGAACGCAACCCGGATTGGAACAGATTGCCGCCGGACACCCCGTCACAAGTGCGTGTCCTGCTACGCAAGTGTCTCCAGAAAGATTCTACCCATCGACTCCGCGATATCGGTGACGCCCGTATCGATGTGCTGGACCTTATCACCGAATCGGGCCGGGTCAAGGCGGTGGCTGGAGAGGTTGCGACATCGCCGATACGTTCGTACGTGGTGGCGGCTTCCGTTGTGTTCGGTGCGCTCATTATCTGTGCGTCCATCATCTTTGCGCTAAGGGGAGACCTTTCGCCTACCGAGACCTCCTCAGTACCCAGCCCCCAACCCGAACCGATCAGGCGCTACTCCATCAACCTCAGCCTTGACGCGCCGCTGCAGCCCATGAACGTGGATGGCGGTGGTTCGGGCATGGCCCTTTCGCCGGACGGCTTGCTGCTCGTCTATGTAGCCTCTACGGGACCCGGAACGAAACAACTTTTCCTCCGTCGGCTGGACCAACTTGACGATGCCCAGCCCATCGCCGAAACCGAAGGCGCCTTCGATCCATTCTTCTCCCCCGACAGTAAGTGGATCGGATTCTTCACCCCTGGCAAACTGAAGAAGGTGTCCGTTCTGGGTGGCGCCTCCATCACCCTGTGCGACATAACAAGCCCGTTAGTCGCCAGTTGGACCGACGATGGCCACATTGTGTTTTCATCGCAAATTCGACAAGGCCTGAAGCGCATTTCCGCTGCCGGTGGCCCTGTCGAGGACCTTATGAATGAGTCCTTCATGGGATCCCATGGATTTCTCGTGGTCCTGGCCCCAGTTGTCCTGCCTGGCGGAAGGAGCGTACTTTTCACGTGCGCAGCCTCTCTTCTCATGGAAGATTTCCAAATTGCCGTCCTCTCTTTGGAGAGCGGGAAGGTGAAGTTCTTGGTGGAGGAGGCCATGTGTTACGGCCACCTGCCTACAGGGCATATACTCTATGGGCAGGCCGGTGCAATGATGGCCGCGCCCTTCGATGCCGACACACTTGAAATCACTGGCCCAGCCGTTCCAGTAACGCAGGCAGATATGGAATTGCACCCGCTGTACAATCTCCCGATACATTTCGCCTTCTCGAGAGAAGGCACTCTGGTTTACGTCCCTGGCTCTGAAGAAGTTTCCGTGGCGCGCACGCTGGTCTGGGTGGACCGAGAGGGAAAGGGTGAACTCCTGGCAGCACCGTCACGCCCCTACAGCTATGTTGATCTGGCGCCAGATGGCGCACACGTAGCCGTCCTTTTCACTAACCCGCAGAATCCCTTTGACAAGGGGGACATCTGGATCCTTGACCTGACGCGCCAACCCGTTACCCAACAGCGACTGACTTTCGATCCGCAAATGGCATATTTTCCAATGTGGACGCCGGACAGCCAGAGGGTAGTTTTTAGCTCTCTGCGGGAAGGCACGTGGAGTCTGTCATGGAAGGCGGCCAATGGAACCGGTCCCGTTGAATCTCTGCATACGAGCAAGAATTTTATTGGCGCCTTTACGTGGTCGGCCGACGGAAGATCTTTGATCTTCATGGAGACGGACCTGGTAAATTCGGACATCTGGGCGCTTTCGCTGGATGGTGAACCTACCGTCCGCCCGCTCATGGCGGAAAGTTACAGTGAAGTTGATCCGGCGATCTCTCCAGACGGATGCTGGATAGCCTATAGCTCCAATGAATCCGGTCGGATTGAGGTTTACGTTCGGCCTTTCCCAAATGTCGATGATGGGAAGTGGCTGATCTCGACCCGGGGAGGAGAGTCTCCCATTTGGGCGCCGGACGGCCGGGAACTTTACTACGACGCTTACCCCGATCAGATGATGGTTGTGACGATAGAAACAGAGCCCACCTTCGCCGCAGGAAACCCCGAAGTGCTGTTCCGCGGCGAGTACGTGATGGTTAGCCACACTGGTTCCGACGTTAGTCCCTACTACAGTTCGCCCGACGGGAAACGCTTCCTCATGATCAAAGAGGAAAAGCAAGCGCAGGAAGGCGACGAAGTCGTTGAAACCCCACCCATAACCGAACTCATCGTCGTCGACAACTGGGACGAAGTGCTCAAGGGTCTCGCGCCATCCGTGGCGAAATGAGAAATCAAGTCAAGACGTGAATTGGCGAAATTCGCCATGCGATTGTCGCACATTGCGGCTTACTTCAGTTTGCCCTGTTGTTTTGCGTGCCTGGCGAGAGCGGCGGCGCCTATTATGCCTGTGTCTTCACCGAGCATGGCAAAGCAAATCTCGACGGTCTCTTTCTTCAGGGTCCAGATATGCTCGTTAAAGAAATCCTTTATACGGTTCAGCAATACGTCACCGGCGGCTATCATTCCCCCGGTAAAAATTATCCGCTTCGGCTCGGTTGTATGCAGCATGTTTATGCAGGTAATGGCAAGCGCCTCGGCGGTCCCATCGGTTATCTCTTTGGCTAATTTGTCGCCTTTGGCTAAGTGCCCGTAGATGTCCTTGCTGGTTATTTTCCCTTTTTCATCAAGCACTTGTTTAAGACTGGATTCTGCTCCGGCCTCGATTGCCTCGGTAGCTCTTCTTGCTGTCGAGTCGGCCGATGCGTATGCTTCGACACAACCTTTTTGGCCGCAGTTACAGCTTCTGCCGTTCGGGTATATTATCATGTGTCCCAGTTCCGCTCCGTTTTCATCGCAGCCGTGGACAAGTTCGCCGTTACTGACAATTCCTCCGCCGATGCCTGTGCCGAGTGTGAAAAAGACAATATCTTTAACACCCTTACCGGCTCCGACGGCATATTCACCCCAGCAGGCAACGTTTGCGTCGTTGTCATAGACAACCGGCGCCCCGAGCCTTTCGTTCAGCATTTTGCAGATAGGCACGTTTTTGAATTTCGGCATGTTCGTTGACTTGATGATGATACCCTCGCTGTATTTGGCCGGCCCGGGTGTTCCGATGCCGACCCAAACGATGTCTTGTAGAGAAAAACCGGCCTCGGTAAGAAGCTCCTTAGCGGCCTGAGCCATATTGTTAATAACCACTTCCGGGCCCATATCCGCTTCGGTCGTGATCGATGTTTTACAAATCATCTTTAGTTCGGAATCAAATAAGCCTATCTTGACATTCGTTCCGCCAACATCAATACCAATAAATATTTCACTCATTTTTCATACCTCGATTTTCATAGTTGAATAATTCACCAATTATCTCTGTCCCTGAATTAATCCGGATAGCCGTCGGGGTGCTCGTTATGCCATTCCCAGGCGCTGGAGACCATTTCCCGGAGTTCAGGTCTTTCGGGTTTCCAGCCCAATTCATTTCTGACCTTTGTGGCGTCGGATGTTAATACCGGGGGATCACCCGGCCGATGTTCTGTAGTTACTACCTTAAAATCTTTGCCGCTGACCTGTTTGACTGTTTCAATTACCTCTCGAACTGAAAAACCTTTTCCGTTACCAAGGTTATAAATTAATTCACGCTTTTGGTCCAGCTTGTTCAGTACGAGCAGATGTGCTCTGCACAAATCTTCAACGTGAATGTAGTCTCGAATACAGGTTCCGTCCGGCGTATCGTAATCGGTCCCGAAGATTTTTATATCATCCCGTTTTCCCATTGCCGCCTGGATGGTCAGAGGAATCAGATGTGATTCAGGCTTGTGGTCCTCGCCGATAGTTGCATTGTTTCCCGCACCGCATGCGTTGAAATATCTCAGCGATGCGTAGCGCAGTTTTTCCGCACAGCTCTGATAGTGACACATTCTTTCAACGGCCAACTTTGTTTGTCCGTAGGGATTAATTGGTTCGGTCGGGCAGTCTTCCGAAATTCCCCCGTCGATGGATTCGGGTATGCCGTAAACCGCTGCGGTACTGCTGAACACGAACTTTTCCACGCCGACCGCTTCCATTGCCGAGAGCAGATTTTGAGTACAGCTAAGATTATTGCGATAATATTTAAGCGGAACCTGAACTGATTCACCTACTTCGATAAAGGCGGCGAAGTGCATTACCGCTTCGATATCGTATTCCTGTAGAGTCTCGACAATTGATTGATAATCGTCCAAATCACCTTCGACGAACTTTGTTTGTCCAACCGCAGCGATGTGGCCCTTGCTGAGATTATCATAAACCACCGGCTCATGCCCTTCGGAGTTAAGCATCGCCGTCATGTTGCTGCCGATATATCCTGCTCCACCGCAGACCAGTACTCTCATATCTTTTTACTCGTTCTTTGCCCGGATACGATTTGCTGTTCAATCCGCTTCAAAATTTCTGCTGCAAGCTGCTCGTCTTTGCCCAAATCTATCCAGGCCATATCTGCTTTCTGCTCAGGGTGAAGTTGTATCCTCTGCACTGTCGAGCTGCTGGTTGAAAACAGATCATATGCATGTGCGCTGCGGTTTTCTCGCTCAGGCAGTGATAATCTGTATATCTTCACATCGCAATTGATATCTAAATCTTTGTCTTGTTCGTTTATGTTCAGCTCTACGATCCTTCTAATACTGTGCAGGTTGCTTGAAAGCCAGTTGCCGGTTCCGACATTATCACTCCGCCATAGTTCGAAGAATTGCGCCCCGAGTAATGGTTTTGTTCTTATAAAGCCGTCGTCGGCATTAGCTTTATCGATGGTAAAATGCATTTTAACCAGTACGTCTTCGACTGCCTCCATAACCTGAAGTTTGTCGATATTTTCCACACGGATTGGTTTGGCTGCTCCGTATTGCTGTTGCTCGGCACAGCCTGCCAATAGCAGACCACAGACCACAGACCACAAACCACAGATAAAAGTTATGTGTCTTGGGTTTTGTGTCTTGAGTCTTGTATCTTGTTTTGTTTTTCTCTTTTGCATTTGAATTCCAATCGTTTTTAGGATTTTTTCTGTAATTGGAGTGATTATATCTTCAGAGAGCTGTTATCTCAAGCCTGTTAAAGACTTTTTTTCCACGGGCTGTCTCATGTCAATCGCTATCGCTGGAAAGTTTTGGTAGATTGTATCGGGATTTTGGTATAGAATTTTACCTTGAACAACTTTACCCGAAGATAAGTTTGATGTATGCGTGTGATTTTATGAAGGTTTTAATTGCGGAAAAGTGTGGGTTTTGTCACGGCGTTAGGAATGCCATTAGTGTTGCAGAAAAAACACTAATGCAACAGAAAGATAGAAACTCTGTTTATAGCCTTGGCCAGATTATTCATAATAGTAATGAGGTGGAGCGATTGGCCAAAATCGGGCTTAAAACAGTTGATGAAGTTGAGCATATTTGCTCAGGGACGGTTCTTATCCGTTCCCACGGTGCTGCTCCCGAACAAATAGCAAAACTCAGGGCAAAAGGTTTCGATATTGTTGATGCTACGTGTGTATTGGTTAAGAGGGTCCAGCGCATAGCCGAGGAGCTTGCGAACGATGGCTATAAAGTCGTAATTATTGGCGACGAGGACCACCCCGAGGTCCAGGCTGTTATGGGCTGTGCCATGAATGTAGTTGTCATTGCCGATGAGAGTGACTTGCATAAGCTGCCCCATAACGCCAGGCTGGGGATTGTTTGTCAGACTACGCAGAGTCCGGAGTATTTCGGCAAGGTGCTTGGAGCAATAGGACGGTCCGATTTTAATGAGTTAAAAGTGATGAATACTTTATGCAATGAAGCAATAAAAAGACAGGAATCGGCTGTGCAATTGTGCCTGCAAGTGGATATAATGTTTGTGCTTGGCGGCTTGAAAAGTGCCAATACTCGACAACTGGCGGAACTGTGCAAAAAATATAATAAACAAACGTTTCATTTGCAAAACTGGAATGAACTTGATAAAAATATACTTTTCGGTAAGAATATAGCCGGTGTTACCGCGGGAGCTTCGACTCCGGACTGGATAATTGCAGAATTTGTAAAAAATTTAGAAGCTTTTAATGCCGATAGCGGTTAAAATACACCCTTTTGTCGATAAGATGCAACGCTGATTGTTATAGCCCTGATGATATCATTTCTGCGAAAGCAGGAATCTGCTTTATCTGAGAATTCGGCGATAAGGAAAGAAAAAGAAATTTAGACGGGTACGTAATTTGCATTTGCTGCGTGGGCAAATGTGTTTTTGTCGATTATTAACCGAAATATTTTAATTGTGCAGTGTTGCACAAGGGCTTGTCGGCGTAAATGTGGGGCGCTACGACAAGTCGAAAATGAAGACTCCACTGAGGAAGTTGGATTTATGGTAGATAGAAATATAGTTAACAAATTAGGATTGTCGGAAGAGAAGCTCGATCAGCAGATCAGCGAGATGTTCAGTGATCAGGATAATGAATTTTTGGAAGAAGCTTTAAAGACTAAGGTCGATTCTCGTCTGCCGGGTGCTATTCTCAAAGGGACAATCGTATCGCAAATAGGGAATGATGTCATTGTAGAGGTCGGGCTCAAAAGCGAAGGCATTGTCGATGCAGCTGAATTTGAAGGCTCTGACAATATAGTAATGGGCGCCGATATTGAGGTCCTTCTTGAAGATACCGATTCTGAAAGCGGGCTTGTGTTATTAAGCAAACGCAAGGCCGATATCATCAGAGGCTGGGAGACAATTCTCAGTTCCAAGAAAGAAGGGGATGTTGTTACAGGCAGGGTTATACGCCGAATCAAGGGTGGATTGCTTGTTGATATTGGCGTGCCTGTGTTTTTGCCAGCCTCGCAGGTGGATATAAGAAAGCCGGGTGATATCAGCAGGTTCATCGGCAAAGAAGTGGATTGTAAGGTTCTCAAAATCGATGTCGAAGGCCGAAACATTGTCATATCGAGGCGCAAGCTTATAGAAGAAGAGCGCCACAGTAGTAAGGAAAAAATTCTTTCTGAAATAGAGGTCGGTCAGATCCGAAAAGGTGTTGTAAAAAATATCGCGGACTTCGGTGTGTTTGTGGATTTGGGTGGATTGGACGGCCTGCTGCATATTTCTGATTTGAGCTGGGGCAGGATATCGCATCCGTCGGAAGTTGTTAAGCTTGACCAGGAAATAGAGTGTGTTGTTGTTGGTGTTGATAAAGAGCACGAAAAGATTTCCCTGGGTTTGAAGCAGAAAACCTCCAGTCCCTGGGATGATGTTGAGCGGAGATATCCGATCGGCTCCAGAGTAAAGGGCAAAGTTGTAAACGTCATGAACTACGGCGTGTTTATTCGGCTCGAAGACGGAATTGAAGGGCTGGTACATATCAGCGAGATGAGCTGGACAAGGCGCCTTGCGCATCCGGGCGAGGTAGTTAACCTCGGAGACGAAATTGAGGTCATTGTTCTGAATGTTAACAAGGAAAAGCAGGAAATCTCGCTGGGTATAAAGCAGACCCAAACGAATCCATGGGCGATAGCTTCGCAGAAATACCCCGCGGGAACGGTTGTAACTACCAAGGTGCGAAGTCTTACTAATTTCGGGGCCTTTGTTGAGATAGAGCCGGGCGTCGATGGGATGGTGCACATTTCAGATTTAAGCTGGACCAGGAAACATAGCCATCCAGGTGAGGCACTGCAGAAGGGCCAGGAAGTAAAATGTGTTGTTCTGGAAGTCAATGTGGAAAAACGCAGAGTATCGCTTGGAATAAAACAGATAACCGAAGACCCCTGGATACGTGCTATCCCTGAGAAATATATTCCGGGACATATCATTAAAGGTAAGGTGGCAAAACTTACTAATTTTGGTGCGTTTGTCGAGCTTGAACCTGATTTGGAGGGGCTGTTACACATTTCTGAGCTTGCCGACCATAAGATTGATAAGCCTCAGGATATTGTTAAGGTCGATGACGAAGTTGAAGTGAAGATTCTGAAAGTTGATACTGATGCCCGTAAGATTGGTTTGAGTTTGCGAAGGGTTCAGTGGGCTGAAGAAGAGGCTGCCGAGTCTGACAAGCAGCAGCGGGTGCCATCAGGCCCTGAGAGGGTCCTTTCTGATGCTGATATGGACAGGTTTGTAAAACCGAAGACTGTCCAGGTCAAAGAGGCTGATGTTAAAGCTGACGATGCCGGTAGTCAGGCAGCTCCGGCGGGTCCTGATAGCGTTCTTTCTGATGCTGATGTGGACAAGCTTATAAAGCCGCAAGAGAAAAAGGATGAACAGCCCGAGGTAGTTGATGAGGTAGTTGATACTGAGCCCGGCGATGCAGATAAGAAGGAAGCTGAGGCGACCGAAGATGTTTCTGAGGCTAAAGAGCCAGAGCCGAAAAGCTCCATTTTGAATGTTTTCAAACGCAAAAGAAAAGTGAAAACAAAAGAAGAAACTGAGCAGCCTCAGGAAAACACAGATGCTTCTGCTCAGGCTGGCGACGACAGTAGTCCCCAGGAAAAAACCGAGCAAGAGTAAGCGTTTAGAATAAAACATTCAAAAGTGTTCTATAAATTGAACTGGTGCTTGTTTTGTTGGGTTATTTGCAACGGAGTCTTAATTGCGAATAATCGGCAGCAAGCATTGGGATGAATTCGAATAAGAATGGATCGCTTAGCTTCTAATCAGTAGTTGTCAAGTGCGTTTTTCCGGCCAATAATGGCCGTTATAATGATAGTCAAGTTGTTGAAACCTGGATTTTACATTAGGCTGTCTTCGCCATAGTGCATTTAAATGAAAGAATTCTGCAGCTTTTTGACAAAATATAATTGAAAATTTGACCTATTTTGCAATATTTTCCTTGACGTAAATGTAGGTAATTTGGTACAAAGAAGGTGTGTAGAACCGGTGAGTTGAAAGAGAATTGGACTTTCCGGTATAAAATATCTACAGTTCCTGGGCAAACATCTAAGCGTATTAGGTGAGGAACAGAGTTGGAGTGAGGTTGATTCATCTGGAGGCAGAGTATTTCTATTTTAATTTTCAACTCACGGATAATTACTCCAACTCACGTATAATTACTTCTGGAAGTGGCTCGAAAAGCTACGACCTACAATAAAGTTATTTTAAGCAGGCACAAGGTTTGGTGAAGATTCATTGTTGCTTGTGTGAAGGTTGTTCGAGACAGGTACAACCCAAAGGCGACCTCTGTATTTATTTACCTGTCGATAACAACGAATGTTTTGGCTCGTTGCCAAAACGAAACGGCTAATCTTCTTACAAAAAAGAAGATACATTAAAGGAGAAGTGTTATGAGTAAACGATTAATATTTTTAGCTTCTTTTGTTCTGGTGCTATCTATGGTCAGTAATACTATCGGTCAGCCGACCGGTGAGATACTGATTGAGTACTGGAACAATATGGGCGGTACTACTATGGATGATCTGTACAACAATGCCCTCTTTCCGGACAGCCCGGACGAGGGCGAGTACCTGACGTCTTTCGACAGGACATATGACCGGCCCGCACCGAATAATGACAACTATGGAGCCCGGGCTCGCGGTTTTCTCTATCCGCCCGAAACCGGCGATTACACCTTCTGGGTGGCCGCTGACGACGACTGCGATCTGTTCCTTAGTACCGATGATGACCCGGCCAACAAGGTGCTGATCGCCGAGATAAACGGCTGGTGTGATCCATACGACTGGGACAATGCCACTGGATCAGACAATCCCGACCAGGTCTCCGCTCCTGTCACTCTTGAAGGCGGCGTGAAGTATTACATTGAGGGAGCATACAAAGAAGGTGGCGGCGGCGACGGTATAGCGGTCGCGTGGCAAGGCCCCGGCATCCCAGACCGGGTTGTCATCGCCGGTGATTATCTGTCCCCTGCGGCGATTTCTGCCGTCCTCCTTAAGGCCTCGAATCCGAACCCGGCAGATGGTGCTGTTGATGTGGATACATCATCGTTGGAATGGGTTGCGGGCCAATCGGCGGTCTCCCACAAGGTATATCTGAGCACGGACGATACAATTGATGAATCGGACCTTGCTGCTGAGACCGATCTGACAATATACCTGGTGGCCCTGGAACCTGGGATGACCTACTCCTGGCGTGTTGATGAAGTAGATGCCGATGGAAACGTAATCGAAGGTAATGTATGGAGCTTTACGACATTGCCTCTGGAAGCACATTTCCCGAGTCCTGCTGATGGTGCCATGGAAGTGAAAACTGGTACCCAGCTCAGTTGGACGGCTGGTAAGGGTGTTATTATGCACGATGTGTACTTCGGCACGGACGAGGCACTCGTAGCGGCTGCGGATCCGAGTACGTTCAAGGGCAAAGTCATGGTTACATCCTATGACCCAGGGGCGTTTGAGGCTGCTGTTACATACTACTGGAAGATCGATGAATTTTCTGTTACCGGCACGAATGCAGGTCCGGTCTGGAGTTTCACAGGTTTCGATCCTGACGTGGCCAGCGATCCGGACCCAGCCGATGGTGCTGGAGATGTGGATGACATGCCCGTACTGAGCTGGGTGGCCGGCGAAACCGCAACTTTACACGATGTCTATTTTGGCACCGATATGGCTATGGTAGAGGCCGGTGATGCAAGTGTGTTCCAGGGTCAGTTGACCGAAGCCAGTTTTGCTCCGGCTGATGTCCTGGAAAGGGGAATCACATACTACTGGAAGGTCGATATAACCACTGGGACAGAGAGAGACGGTGTGTTCCACCCCGGTAAGGTATGGAGCTTAAGAGTGATCGACAGGAACACTAACAACTGGGCAGTTACAGTGCCTGGGGATTCACCAACTTATCTCAACACCTTTGTTGAAGACGGCCTTTATGATATCGGCGCATTAAGCGGTGATATCACCTACGAGTTCGTCGTTAAGAGTAATCCTGATGAAGCAGAGGCCAGCATGGCCCTGATAGGCAGGAGAGACTTTGGCGACACCAAGGCAGGGATCAAGTATGAGCAGTGGAACAACACTGGTACGTACGGCGCGACCCTCTTCGGCGTAGTGGACCTTGATTTTGGCGTTCCCACCGCACCCGGTGAATATACAGTTCTGGCCTTTGTTTCCAGCGAAGATGCGGCCACAACTACGCTGTATGTCAATGGCGTCAATGAAGGCACTGTCGATTCAGCTATTACACTGTCGGGTCTTGTAGGCATCGGTTACGGTGCCCAGGGCGCAGACGGAAGCGATTCCTTCGATAACTTCGACGGCACTATCTTTGGCGTGGCTATCTTCGACTCGGCTCTTTCCGATGAACAGATCGCCAAGCATAGCGATAGTTATTTCACGCCTATAGCGATATCAGATCCGGATCTTCT
>DAOUVA010000146.1 GCA_030667885.1 Phycisphaerae bacterium | reverse complement strand
TACACCGAAAGGTTGGGGATAAATAACCTCGTGGCCGCGGTAAGCACTCTTGCCTATCTCACACATACCGATGCATCCGTCCACACACGTAACACACATACCCGATGCCGGAACAACGGAACCTTCGGTCCTGTTCTTTGTTAGAGTTGCCGCCGAAGCATTTATCTTTGAAAACGTAAGTGACATTTTATCTGGCTCCTTTACTTTTATTAGTCTTTCTTTATCTCGCAAGCTACGCATGGACTCATGTAGCACATCATATCGTTAAACTGTTCTTTATCCACGCAGGGAGGGCTTAGATTTGCACAGCCTCCACAGATTGCTTTTTCCGGTTCGGTATACGTGCAGCGGAGCTGGCAGGCCGGGCACACATATATGCAGCCGCCGCACAGCCGGCAGACATCCGATTTGATATCAAATGGAGTGCCGATACTTCTTTTTTCACCCCGGCCTCTAAAACCAATAGCCTTAGCCATCATCTGCTCCTCACACATACGTACACACAGGCCGCACAGGATACAATCCTCGTGCTCCTGCTTGAAACGCTGCCGGCGTATGCCGTGCGCAGAAGCAAGGTCCTGGATTATCTTGGACTGGGGACAGGAAGCGAGCAGAAGCTCCAGTATCATTTTACGCGCCCTTAGCACTCGTTCCGATGCTGTGCGTACGGTGAGACCTTCTTCGGCCGGGTAGGTGCACGAGGATACCAATTTTGCCTTCGGTCCTTCTCCGATTTCCACCACGCACAGACGGCAGGCACCATAGGGTGACAAACCGTCCATATGACACAAAGTCGGGATAGGGAAGCCCAGGAATCTTGCGGCCTCCAGCAGGGTGCTGCCTTTCTCGACAGATACATTCAAACCGTTTATTTTCAATGTAATCATGACGGCTTTTCCTCCACTGCTACGCATTCGGCCTCTTCATTTTCCTTTCGCTGTGTAAATTCCAAATCGCACCTCAGACACCTGTGGGCTTCGTGTACAGCTTGTTCAACAGACAATGCCATCTCCACCTCTGCAAAGCTCTTTTTTCTCGATTTGGCGTTGAGTGTAGCGGGTTCTACTCTTTGGGCATCTTCAAGCTCTTCATCGCTAACCACAGCGGGCTCTATGAAGACCGAAGGCAGTTTTACCTTAGGCGGCTCAGCAAGCTCTTCGCCATGAATATAGCGGTCTATAACTCCCGCCGCCTTTCTTCCCGCGGCAATGGCATTAACAACAGTATTTGGCCCCGTCACCAGGTCGCCCCCGGCAAACACCCCTTTACGATTAGTTTGAAGAGTTTTCGCATCAACCCCCAATCTGCCGCCTTTATCAAGCTCCAGGCCCATAGAAGCAAGGCAATCACTGTCCGGACGTTCGCCGATAGCTACTATTAATGTGTCCAAGGCAATAGTAAACTCCGTACCGGGTATGGGGACAGGTTTGCGTCGGCCGCTCGAATCGATATCACCGAGTTTGTTTCTTATACACTGGATATCGGCCAGGCGTCCATTTCTCGCATCTATTTTTATTGGCTCGACAAATGTTTCTACTCTCACTCCCTCTGCTTCAGCAGCCCTTATGTAACGTATACTTGTCGGTGAGACCAGCGTTTCGAGCCTTATACCCTCTTCCAGAGCCGCTTCGACCTCTTCGGCATAAGCGGGCATCTCCTGGGCGGTGCGCCGATAAAGCAACGTTACACTTTTGACTTCTTTCTGACGAATAGCCACTCTTGCAGCGTCCACGGCGGAATTACCACCGCCAACGATACCCACGTGCCCTTTTGCCATTTCCTCACCCTTCAGATTAAAGGCCTTGAGAAACTGCATCGAGGCGTAAATCCCGATGGTATCTTCAGCTTCAAGCCCTAATCTCCAGCTTTTGTCCGCCCCTATTGCCAGGAAAACAGCCTCGAAGCCGTCCCTGAATAACTCGTCGATGGTTATGTCCCGGCCGAGGGCGGTCCCGCACCTTAGGGTGATATTTTCATCAAGGAGTGTTTTTATTTCCTTGCGTATCACATCCAGAGGTAGGCGATAAGCCGGTATACAACTAATGAGCATTCCACCCGGCTCTTCCCCTGCATCGACGACCGTCACTTTGTAACCAAGAAGAGACAGATAATGGGCGGCCGAAAGGCCCGCAGGACCCGCACCAACGACCGCTATTCTGTGAATCTCCTTGTCCCGTCGGGCGATTCTTACAGGTTTATAAACCGATGGATCAATACGGTCTGTAATAAATCTCTTCATTGACCGGATAGCTATGGCCTGCCCACCGCTCGTTGCAATATTACACCTGTTTTCACACTTTCGACCGCAAACCCGAGCGCAAACCGATGGGAAGGGATTGGAATCCCGAATTATTTTGTAGGCTTCTTCGTATTTACCCTTTTCAATTAGAGCAACATAACGCCAAACCTCGGTGTCCAAAGGGCAAGCAGCCTGGCAGGGCGCACCCACTATATCTCTGCACACGAAAGCATTACACTTTTTATCAACCACATGCCGAAGATATTCATCGCGGAAGTAACGCAGGGTACTCAGAACAGGATTCGAGGCCGTCTGCCCCAGGCCGCACATCGTCGTATCCTTCACCACCTCCGCTAATTCTTTTAGAAGGCCTAAGTGTTCAAGTGTCCCCTTGCCTTTTGAGATATCATCGAGAATCTCATACATTCGTTGCGTGCCTTTTCGGCAGGTGAAACACTTGCCGCATGATTCGTCCTTCAGAAAATTCATAAAATACTTGGCGACATCTACCATGCATGTATTTTCATCCATAACAATCATGCCGCCCGAACCCATAATCGAGCCGGCATCGGCCAAGGTTTCGTAATCAACGGATAAATCGAACTTGTCGGCGGGAATACAGCCTCCAGAGGGTCCACCCGTCTGGACCGCTTTTATCTTAGATTTGCCCGGCGAGCCGCCGCCGATATCATAGACAATTTCCTTAATAGTAATTCCCATTGGTACTTCAACAAGGCCGGTATTCTTGATTTTGCCAACCAGACTGAATATCTTCGTACCGCTATTACCCTCAGTACCTATATTCGCAAACTTCCTGGCTCCGAGTTTGAAGATAAGCGGGACGTTCGCCCACGTCTCAACGTTGTTAATTGCTGTAGGTTTGCCGTCAATACCTTTCTGTATTGGGAACGGCGGCCGCTGGCGCGGCTCACCCATCTTTCCTTCAATAGAGCGTATCAGCGCTGTCTCCTCACCGCACACAAACGCCCCGGCCCCCTTGACCAGTTTGATATCAAATGAAAAACCGGTCCCGAGAATATTCTCACCCAAAAGGCCGAGCTGCCGCGCTTGATTCAGCGCGATATTCAAATGCTTGACAGCAACCGGGTATTCATTGCGTACATAGACTATACCTTCTGTAGCACCAGTCCCATAGGCACCGATTACCATCCCTTCGATAATGCTGTGTGGATTTCCTTCGAGCACACTGCGGTCCATATAAGCGCCGGGATCGCCCTCATCAGCATTGCACACAAGGAATTTGCCGCGGTTGCTCGGGTGTTTTGCCAGCAGCTCCCATTTCAAACCTGTGGGAAAGCCGCCCCCGCCGCGGCCGCGTAATCCAGAACGTTTGACCTGCTGCACTACCCACTCAGTGTTTTGTTTCGACAATACCTTCTCCAGAGCGATATAACCCTTCTGAGCAATGTAGTCATATATCCGAATCGGATCTATCTTCTGATTCATACCCAAGATGCTACGATGTTGATTCTTGAAGAAAGGTATATCATCCCGATTGTAGTACCTTTCCCCCGTATGTGGGTCTTGATACAACAGGTCTTCGACATATTTATCCGAAAGTAACGCTTCAATAATCCTCGGAACATCGTCAAGCTTTACCTGTGTATAAAATGCCTGCTGTGGTTCAGTGAGAATGAAAGGCCCCATCTCACAAAAACCATGGCATCCGGTAATACGAAGGGACATTTTACCAACCAGGCGTTTTTCAATAATGCATCTTTTTGAGACCCGAATAATATCGTTTGAGCCGCTCGCCTGGCAGGCTGTTCCTGCGCATATAACTATGCGCGGTTTGTTTTCTTCCCTTGCATCGAAAAGCACTCTTCGTAATTCTTTTAGCTCATTTATAGAAGATAATATTAACACTTTGTCGCCCCTTGGAAGCATCGCTCCAAAAGCAATAATGCACTTTTACCCACGTCAGCAGGTGTTAAGCAACCGGCTTTACATGGCACTATTTTAGTTAAATCAAATCCAACATATGGTTCTTACAACCGCGACGGGAACATATCTGCACTATACCACCGCCATCTACGAGCATTGGCACCATTGGCGCAGCGCACACCGAGCAATCCAAGGTGCTGGTAAATTCCACACCGCAATGCGGGCAAAGAAAGCTCACTGCCGTCTCTGTGGATACGTCGAACTCCGAAGCAAAATTATAACTGCCGTACAGGCAGGAAAGTCTGAGCCAACCCTGCTTGTGGTCAGAGGATATGGTCACCCTAATAGATGGTTGGCCGTCAATAGTAAAAGTCTCGTCGTTCAGGCTACGATTACAATGGGGACAACTCACATGAAGAGGGAAGATTCGTTTGTCTTTTTCTATCTGGAGTTTGCCAAATCCGTTTTGAGCACCTTCTAATAATTGACTAACTCTTGATTTTCTGACTTTCGAGAAGTAGTGACCGTCGATAACAACAACTGGCCCAAGAGCGCAGGCTCCCAGGCAGTTCACTGTGTCCAGAGTAAATTCCTTATCCTCAGTCGTCTGACCAGCCTTGATTCCCAATTGCCGCTCAAACTCTTCGATAACCCGCGGCGCACCTCGAACATGGCAGGCTGTACCAAGACACACAAGGATAAGATGTTTTCCTCGAGGTTTCAAACTGAACGAACGATAGAATGTTGCAACACCATATACATCGACCATAGAGCAGCCTGTTTTGTCGCTCACTATTCGAAGCGACTTTTCAGGAAGATAGCCATATTCAGCCTGGATTTCTTCGAGAATCGCAATGAGTCCACCCAATTCACCATTATGGCTTTCTATAATTCGCAGGATAGCTTTCGAATCAACGCTTTCTTGTAAACAGACATCCTCTTCATTCGGTAGTGCCGCAGTATCTCGTATCATCTTATCGGTACTCCTCACAACGCCAAACACCGCCTTCGGGCTTTGGAAAGTTGCAGGTTTGGCAGCCCTCACAATCGCTGCACAGGCCAACAAATCTGGTTGAATCTTTATCGATGGCAGCAGGGCCTCTCGCTAACGGTTGCTCTTTTTCGGGAGAAATAATAGAAACTGTGGTTTCAACCTCGAACTCTTCGCAATAAAAGGCTGGTTTTGCAGGGTCTCGAGGAAATGTACAGGACGAAGCATTCCTGCAACTCATACATAGTCCAAAGTATCTCATATTTTCCGGCATATCTGATTCCTTAATCTGTGTTACTCTGCATTTTTGTGATAGCTTAAGATGAAGCAAAATCTATACCACATGTAGAATACTGGAGACATAATGACATTACGGTCTGGCTTGAAACCGAAGCAATGAAAGAATTCCGCCGCTAATTGAATAGAATAAAGATATTTAACGAAATAATTCTTTTGATGCGGGCGGGTTTATGATGCCAACATACCTGTTGATAAGCAGTATACAGGCGGGGAGATTTGAGCCACCGAGGAGAAATTACCCAGTAGCGAGAATTCAGGATGGAGACTGCTCGGCCCTTTTGAGCTTTTCACGCAGGGTCTTGCGGTCGATGCCGAGTATTTCTGCAGCCCTGGTTTTATTGCCGTCCACGCTTGCCAAAACATTGCTGATGTATTCGTTTTCCACTTCGGCGAGAGTTCTGGTGAATCCCGTGTTCCGAAGAGCTGAAAAACGCATTAGAGACGGCAGATCCCGGACATCTATAAGATCCCCATCGGTCATTACAACAAGGCGCTGGATAACGTTCTCTAATTCTCTTACATTTCCCGGCCAATTATAAGATCGAAGACTTTGCAAGGCTTCATCGGAAAATCTGGGCATTGCCTTACCTGATTCGGCTGCAAACTGAGTTAGAAAATGATGAGCCAGTAATAAAATATCGTCTCCCCTTTCTCTCAGAGGCAGAATAATAATCGTAATGACGTTAAGGCGATAAAATAAATCTTCACGGAAAAGCCCCTTCTTTACTAAGCCTTGCAAATCCTTGTTAGTTGCAGCCAAGATTCTCACGTCTACTTTTCGCGTTTTGTTAGAGCCGACCATACAAACTTTTTTATCCTGGAGTACGCGGAGCAATTTGACCTGCATCGCCAGACTCATATCGCTGATTTCATCGAGAAAAATTGTGCCGCCATCCGCAGCATGAAAGAATCCCACCCGGGAATCTATAGCCCCTGTAAACGCACCTTTTACATGCCCAAACAATTCGCTTTCAAGCAGCCCTTCCGGAATACCTCCACAATTGACCGGGACAAAAGGTGCCGCGGATCGGGCGCTGCTGTAGTGAATAGCTCTGGCGGCAAGCTCTTTGCCTGTACCGCTTTCCCCGGTGATCAGCACAGTAGCCGAAGTGGACGATGCTTTACCTATGGCTATGAATACCTTGCGCATCCCTTCGGAACTGCCGATAAGACCTTTATGTTTGGGAACTGTTTTTTCCGTTTTAGCGAGTCCGGACCTGCGCAGCATTGCTTTATTCAGTACACGATGAACAGCTGACAAAAGCTCCGTGTCAGTGAAGGGTTTTGCTAAAAATTCTTCTGCTCCGGTTTTGACGGCCTCAACCGCTCCCTCAATCGACGGATATCCGGTAATCATCATAACTTCGGTATCTTCGTAGTTTTCTCGAATGTGCCGAACCAGGTCCATACCGCTGATGTTAGGCATCTTAAGATCGGTAATAACCAGGTCCAATGGCGTCTGCTCAAGAATTTTAATCGCCTCGGATACCCCGGGAGCCGTAAAAACCTGATAATCTGCCGCGGTCAGATTTCGCTTTAGAACTTCTAGTGTATTTGTAGAATCATCAACTATCAAAATACGTTTTTTTCCGGCAGACATATTAAATATTTTTCTCCATCTCTTCCGACTCTATCGCCGGTAATTGAATTTCGAACCGAGTGCCACGTCCGGGTTTGCTCTTAACATCAATAGTCCCGCCATGGGCCGTAACGATTCCATATACAACAGGCAAACCCAAACCCGTTCCATGGCCGACATCCTTTGTCGTGAAGAATGGGACAAAAATTTTATCAAGAACCTCTTTACTCATACCAAAGCCCGTATCTTTTACAACCAGATAAACATTATGATCAGAAAATCGCGTCTTAACTGTAATCTTGCCTGTTCCCGGCATTGATTGCAAGGCGTTTACAACCAAATTAACCAGAAGCTGGTTCAGTTGCCCCGGATCGGCTGTAATTTCAGGCAGGTCAGATGAAAGCTGACGAATAAGTTCTATACCTTCCTTGGTACATCGAGCTTCGAAAAAATAAAGTCCATCTTCAACGACCTGGTTGAGATTGACATGCGTTTTGTGGGGCGGAGCTTGTCGTGCAAAAACCAGAAGCTTCTGGATAATCTCTCGTGCGTGCAAAGAAGCTGTTTCGATTTTTCCAATGTCATGCTCAGCTGAATCCGGAAGTCCCGGACACTTCTTTGCCAACTGCGCAAAGCCGAGAATATTCCCCAGCGGTTCATTTAGTTCATGAGCTACACCCGCGGCAAGCATCCCGATTGTCGCAAGCCGATCGGCATGAAGGAGCTGATTATGAAGTTTCAGTTTCTCTTTCTCTGCCTGTTTCCGTTCAATAACTAAAGCAACTTGTCTGGCTACGGCGTTAATTAGATTGCGTTCTTCCTTGAGAAATGGACCCTCATCAAGATCGGGCTTTTCCTCTACATAAACCAGATCAACAACACCTCGTGGTATACCACCCACAATAATCTCAGCAGTCTGTTTCTGACGACACTCACGGAAGCCTTGGTTCGTGTAGGATATTCTATCCAAAATTATTCTCGCAAAAGCGATTTCGGGGTATTGCCAGGCAGGAGGAAGAAGTTCAACAATACCCTGGATGATTTCTTCCAGCGACATATCTGGCTGGCTGGCTATCTGAGCCATCCCGTAAAGACACGTCAGCTCCTTGACTCGCTCGGTCAAAGCCGCCTTTGCAGAGTATGACAACTGCTCATCTACCATCAGTATCCTCAAATGTTAAGTAGAATTAAAAAGTAAGGATTTTTCTTAGTTCTCTCTATATTCAGCCATTATATTTGTATTTATGAAGATTTGTCAAGTTTCACGAAGGTTCATCAGATGTTAAAACGCATCTTCGTTGATAGCAATAACCAAAAGAATTATTGTCAGCTCATCAGTGATCTGGGGCGACCGATTCATGGTCCGTTAGTCTTGTTCCGTATTGGTGCAAACTTGGAGCGTCTGGAGCACGAGTGGAGTGAGTTTATAGCCAGTCACTAACCGGTATCTGATCTACTGCATGCCGTAGGACAGGATCGACATTTGTATAGACTTTATTTGTTAGGTCAGGGGAAGAATGCTCCAACAACTTCTGTGTAACAGCAGTGGACACGCCGTTCTGAGCAAGTACAGAACCAAAGGTCTTGCGTAAATCATGAAATTTGAAATCATCCAATTTAAGTTTCCGACGTATCTGCGTCCATCTGTACCGGCTGAAATTATCATTAAATATCTTTTCTTGTTTAGCATCCAATCCTGAAACATATTTCTTCAGCTCAGCCATAATCGGAACCGGCACAGGCCGTGAGCCCATACTCTTTCTGGTCTTCTTGCTCCTTGTAGTTACATAGCTGTTTTCAAAGTCAATATCCGAGACCCTCCATATCTCAATATCACGGAGTCTAAGGCCTGTGCCTAAAGCTAACAGAATTCTCATCCACATTGTCTTATAGCGTTTAGAAGTTGACAGCAATTTCTTTATCTGAGTGTGACTTAAGGATATGACAGGCCTCTCATCTTCCTTCAACAGCTTGATCTTAATCTCTCCATTAACATACCTGTTT
>DAOUVA010000261.1 GCA_030667885.1 Phycisphaerae bacterium | reverse complement strand
TTTGCGTTTTAAAAAGAGCAGCAATATCTACAATCATAGTCGCGGTTATCCACGATATCTACAGAAGGTACACAATCTCGTCAGCAATGGATGATACCTTTGTAGAGCAGGGAAGGCAATAAAAAAATACGCATTCGTTATTTCTTTCAGGCTTTTTTTGCCCCAGAGTCTTTTTAGCCAGAAGCTGTCCTTGAAGGATTGGCATTCCATCTAATGGCACATATTGAAAGGCAACGGGTACATAATGCGGCTTAAACAGATTTTATTACAACGAGGGTAATATCATCAAGCTGCGGCGTTGGCGAACTGAAATTGGTGACTTCATCTATGATTTGTGAACAAATTTCGGTTGCGGACTTTTCGCTGTCTCTGATTATCATATTACGGAGCCGATCTTTGCCGAACATAACTCCGCTATCGTTTTGTGCCTCCCAGATTCCATCGGTCCCAATAACAACGACGTCACCAGCCTTAAGAAAAACTGGCCCCCCCTGCTCAAAGCTTGCGTTTTCCATTATCCCGACCGGCAAACCTGTATTTGGCAATTCTTCGATCTTGCCGTTGTCTTTATGATACCACAAAGCAGGGTCGTGTCCTCCGGATACCCATACAAGAGATTTTTGATTTGCATCAAGGATGCCATAGAAGAGCGTTATGAATTTATCGTAGTCGGTATCACTTTCAATATGCCGGTTGAGAACTTCAAAAAGTTTTGTAATGTCGGCTCCATAATGTTGGGCATTACTCCTGAGAACGCTTCTAACAGTAGCCATCAACAGCGCTGCCCCGATTCCGTGACCGGTCACATCACCCAGGGCTATTCCAACAATGTTCGATCCGAGTTGATTCAATTCAATAAAGTCATAATAATCCCCTCCGGTCTCATCGCAATACTTACAGTTGCCGGCCAGCTCGAAGCCATCGAGTTTCGGAGCAGTCCCGGGTAAAAGATTCTGTTGAATCGCTCTTGCTAATTCAAGTGACCCTTTCATCTTCTCCATAGCTTTGAGTTTTGGACCGGTCTGGTTGAAGATGTCGCCCAACTGCTGGAGTTCATCGTTTGTAGCGATGTTTACCCTGACGTCAAAATCACCCTGAGCCAGTTTCCCGGCCGCGTCGGCGAGATGGGTGATAGGCACCGTTAATTTCCGGGCCCGCATTACTGCAAGAACAACGGCAGCTACGATTACGATGAAAATCAGGAATGTTACAAACTGTATCGCGCGGACATTATCTCTAAAAAGTATTTGCTGAGCGTTGTTTGCCTGCTCGATGATTCGCTGATAGGGCACAACCAGAATTGGAAAGCCGCCTCCTCGTTCTGAAGAGCCGTAAGCCCAGAGAGAATCAACACCGTTGTAAGGCAGACGCATGAAGCCCGCTTTTCCACTGCTGGAATTTTCGATCATTGTTCTAATATTGTTAGGGTCGCATATATCACGAAGCCTGGATGTTTTGCCCGGACCTTCCCGGCTTTCCATGAATGAACTGCAGCAGATAACTTTAGCTTCTTCCACTTCCAGCTCTTTTTCCTCGGGCAGCCTTATGAGGAGTTTCCAGGCTCCTTCTTCCCATTGTTCGGGAATGTGCATTCTGTCCAGCATACTGGAAAGATCAATGTCCATCGCAATAGCACCGGCAAAAGAACTATCCTGTTCAAAGAATGGCATAGCAACGGTCATAACGGTCTTGCCGGTGAGTGGCTCTATCCTCAGAGTCGGGGTAAGCTGTTTGTTTATTCTGGCGTTGATATACCAAAGCTGTTGACGCAAATCGTACCCTGCACTATACGGCCAGAAACCACAGGAAGGATACAACGTTGCTGTGCCATCGGCCAGGACAGTGTAAATCCATAGTTTTGACTCAGGATTAATAGCATATATATCTTTGCATATTTTGGTCAGTTGTGATAATTGGGACAATAAGGGGCTTTCAGGCTCATTTGGTGCAGGAAAAATAAAATGTGACTCAAAATCCATAGCCCTCTTTTGATTGTCGGAAGAGTTCACGAATTGATATTTTTTTGCTTCTCTCGATATGTCTTCTGGTGAGAGTTTAATGAGGTAACGAGCCGAAGATGGCTGTTCGGAACTGATATTGACAGACCAAAGGCTTCGCTGCACCTGATCGGCATAGTGTTGCAGGCCGTAGCGAACCGCCTGGGCGGAGATTTTGAGCGTTTTTTCATAATTGTCGATGGTTTCAACTAATCGAGAACGTGCCTCCTTTTCCAGGCCTGAACGCATGGTATTTTCGATTCGATTTCGTACATGACGTGAAAATGATACATCGAGGGTGAAATATACTATCAGCGGAATCAGAGATACGCCCAGAAGTAAGATTAATAATTTATTGCGTATGGCCATTTCTTCTTCAAGACAAAATATTGGGCCGCTCTACTTTCCGAACGGAAGGAACTCCACAATTGTTTCCTTCGCTGCTCCTATACAGCCCTATGTTATATTAAAGATCTTGGTAAGTTGCGTGATTTCGAAAAGTTTTTTGAGATTCTTGTCCAAATTACGTAATTCTAACTTGCCGCCGCGTTCACCTACCCTCTTGTGGATTCTTACCAACAGACCCAGCATGGCGGATGTCATGAATTTCACATTCGCAAAGTTAAGAACCAGCTGGTTGTCTTTGTTCTTCTCTATAACAGGTTCTAAAGACTGTTGAATCTCTCTGATTTGTCCTTCCTCGAGAATTTGCTCGTCTTCGAAAGTAACAAAGGTAAAATCTATACCATACTCAATCGTGATTTTTGACTGCTCTTGCTCCTGCTCCATTTCTACATCCTTTCTCATCTCGGTACTTTTTATGTTAATCAAATATGTTAATCAAATTATAGCTGTCCGTAGCGCCTTAGTTTAACCAGAAACTAAAGTATAAATACAGTCCAAGCACAAGCCCTAAAACCACGACGGTTATCACTACATCTACAAGCCCCCAGCTTTCGCGTCTTTCCTTCTTTTGCTCAGGTGAGGTAGTGGCATAGGTCAGATCGACAATTTGTTCGTAATTCGGCGGAGCAGTCACTAATGAAACTCCGACGATGGTTACTATGCTTATTAACAACAGCCAGCCTGAAGCAAAGAGGAAGTTGTATTGTCCGACATTAACCAGCCATTCGGGCGATGTAATATAAGGCTCAACACCCCCTGTAAGGGCCTGCAGGGTCATCTTGCCCATCCCGGCGATAAAGCCAATCACCAGACCAGCGACGGCACCATGGCCGTTAATCCGCTTAAAGAAAAGCCCAAGCAGGAAAACAGCCGTAATAGGAGGTCCCAGATAGCTTTGAACATCCTGGAGATATCTATATAACCCTCCCTGGGAAACTCGCTGCATTACGGGAATCCAGATTACCCCCATAACAACTACTACCAGCGTTGCGATTCGACCAACCGTAACGAGGTGACGTTCGGAAGCCCTCGGATTTATCTTTTCATAAATATCCTTTGTAAAAAGCGAAGCGCACGAATTAAAAAGCGATGAAAGAGAACTCATCAAAGCTGCCAAAAGCCCCCCCACAACCAACCCGCGCAGCCCGGCCGGTAATAACGAGCTGACCATAACCGCAAAGACCTTATCTCCATCAAGTGCTTCCTGGCCATTAGCCATTTTCATAGGGATTGCAATAAGACCTTTTTGATGCAGTGCATAACCGATAAGACCTGGAACAAGAAAAATCATCACAGGCCAAACCTTCAAAAAACTGCCCCAAAGAGCCCCGCGCCGGGCGTTCTTGAGGTCTTTAGCCGATAGTGCCCTCTGGACGATATATTGGTCTGTACACCAGTACCATATCCCGATTATAGGTGAAGCGATTAATATGCCCAGCCATGGAAAGTTCGGGTCCGAGTTTGGCCGCCACAACGCAAAATTCTCAGCATTCTCACGGCATATTGCCTGCAGTTCGCCCCAGCCCCCGAGCTTGTCCAGGCCAATGATTGTAATAAAAGCCGAGCCGACTAATAAAATAACCGTCTGTATCGTATCGGTATAAACAACAGCACGCAGACCTCCGAGAACGGTATAGGCCCCCGTAAGGGTAACCGTCAATAGTGCCCCTACCCAGAAAGCGTCAAGGACAAAAGTTTCCGTAATCGGTACCTGAATCTCAGGCAAAAGTACATTGAACACCACCCCGCCTGCATAAACTGTCACTGATACCTTCGTAAAAACGTATGCTATAAGTGACACGATTGTGAGTATCCAGCGGGCGGTTGAATTAAATCGCTTCTCAAGAAACTCCGGCATAGTGAATACCTTCGAGCGGTAGTAAAATGGTACAAATATCCAGGCCAACATTACCACTACCCATGCGTGCAATTCCCAGTGAGCCATACCCATACCACTGGTTGAACCCTGGCCGGCCAATCCGACGATATGCTCGGAACCGATATTTGAGGCAAAGATGGAAGCCCCGACTACAAACCACGGCATATTTCTGCCGGCAAGGAAATAGTCTTTCGAAGTCCTCTGCTTCTGAAGGACCACCCACCATACTATTACCAGCATAATGCCGAAGTAACCTGCAATCGCTATCCAGTCTAAAGTCTCAAATCCGACCATAAATCAGTCCTTTCAAATTTATGCTCATACGTTCTTATGACACAATTTCCGAACAATAAACCTCCCATATAAGCCCAACTACAGAAAATTTCAAGATTTTTCCTTTTTTCTTTATATACCAATCCTCTTAATTCGCACTTCTCAATTCTCAATTCGCACTTCCC
Organism: Phycisphaerae bacterium; assembly: GCA_030667885.1. Taxonomy (GTDB): domain Bacteria; phylum Planctomycetota; class Phycisphaerae; order Sedimentisphaerales; family Anaerobacaceae; genus NIOZ-UU13. The sequence goes on along the minus strand of DAOUVA010000261.1, from coordinate 1,738 downwards.
CCGAGCTTGTCGAGGGTTCTTCTATGAAGCCAGGTCTGTCAAGCTTGAAATTTGTTTGATTGGTTCAATCTTCTATCCGAGTTTCCACGACCAGCTTAGCTTTTGTTTTCGTGGTCTCATTCAACTAATGTGACGACGCCCATTCTATTTAGCGAGCTCTTCGGCCCAGGACCCCTCACGAAAAGTATGGAAAGTTCTTATAGCAGCGTTTTCTGTGGTGAGGAAAGCCGTTTTAAGTTAATATGCGGCTCAAATGAAAAAGATCGAAAGAGCATTAGCCCAATATTGGGGATTTGAGACTTTTCTGCCCTTGCAGAGACAGGCTATGGAGTGCATCAGCCGGGGTATTGATTCGGTTGTAGTTCTTCCAACCGGAGGCGGCAAATCTCTCTGTTTCCAGGCGCCGGCAGTAACAATGCCGGGGCTTGCGGTTGTAGTTTCTCCCCTGATTTCTCTGATGAAAGACCAGGTAGATGCACTAAAAGAGTGTGGAGTAGAGGCCGAACGCATTGACAGCTCACTTTCGGCGTCAGAACAGAATGATGTTTTTGCCAGGATTAACAAAAACGAGCTTAAACTTCTTTACCTTTCCCCTGAACGACTCCTTTCAGGCAATTTCCTTGAGGTTTTGCGAAAGACTAATGTGTCGTTTATCGCGATTGATGAAGCCCATTGCGTAAGCATGTGGGGTCATGATTTCAGGCCGGAGTATCGACAACTGGGATTACTCAAGGAGCTGTTTGACGGCATTACCATTGCCGCTTATACCGCCACCGCTACAGATCACGTGCGAAAGGATATTGCAGAACAGTTAAAACTTAATAATCCCCAAATACTGGTAGGCTTATTTGATCGGCCAAACCTGATATATAAGGTCCAGCCGCGAAACAATATCATCAAGCAGGTTTGCTCTGTAATTGACCGGCATAAAGGAGAATCAGGAATCATCTACTGCATCAGGCGCAAGGATGTTGATGCGATGTGCGCTCAACTGAAAAGTAGAGGCTATAATGCGGCCCCTTATCATGCAGGGATGGTAGATGCCGACCGCAGGAAAAATCAGGAACTGTTCATCACCGAAAAAGCAGATATTATCGTAGCGACGGTTGCGTTCGGCATGGGAATAGATAAATCCAATGTCCGTTATGTCATTCATACAGGCATGCCAAAATCACTTGAACACTATCAGCAGGAGTCCGGACGAGCCGGGCGCGATGGTCTGGAGGCGGACTGCTGTTTGTTCTATTCAGGCGGTGACTATGGCACATGGAAAAGCTTGATGAGTGATATGCCCGAGGAAGCTTATAAAATCGCTATGATCAAGCTTGGCAATATGTATAGCTACTGCACCGGCGGTGTATGCAGGCACAAAGCTATCCTTAAATATTTCGGCCAGGACCTTGATACCGATAGCTGTAATGCATGTGACATGTGTCTTGGCGAATTCGAGTATATAGATGATGCCCTGATAATTGCACAGAAAATACTTTCCTGCATTCTTCGTCTTGGCCAGAGATTTGGTGGCGGCTATGTTGCTTTAGTATTGACTGGCTCCAAAGACAAACGGATCATAGAAAACAATCATGATATGCTGAGTACTTATGGCCTGCTTGACGATTATTCAACACGCACTGTGCGCGACTGGATTGAACAGCTTACCGGCCGGGAATACATTGAAAAGTACGGTGAATATAATGTTCTGGTAGTTACCGAATATGGCCGCACTGTCTTAAAAGGC
>DAOUVA010000373.1 GCA_030667885.1 Phycisphaerae bacterium | reverse complement strand
GCATTGCATAGCTTTTTGCATTAGATTAAATACCCAGTCTTCGAAGAAGAGGGGATAGAGATGCATCTTTTCGCTTGCTAATCTGATTCCTTTTCGAGAAAGCCAGGCCTTTGATTGATCTTTATGATGGGGGAATTGTTCGGCCATTCTTTTTTTGTACAAATTTCTGAGTTTTTTCTGTCTCTTTTTGCAGACTTCCTCCGGCTTGTCGATAGCCCTAAAATAATGCCGTATCTTATCGACTCTCATATCCTCGTCCGTCTTAAAATTAAAATACTGGATGAGTCTTCTCGGGATTTTGTTGGGAAGGACGAATTCGTCATCAACGCCGGCCCGTTCGATTTCACTATGCTCGTAATGAAGGAAGGGGTCATAAAAAAATACGGCAGGATGATAATCTACTCGATGAGTGGCAAGGTGAGGGACAAAGACATCGAGAGTCTTTCCGGCGGTAAAGAGGTCCCAGGGGCCGTCACCTATTAATATAATGTGGCATAATTTATTCAGGTCTCTGCGATTATAGCCAACCACTTTATTGTAAGCCCTTTGCAGCTTGGGCAAAGTGACTCTGCGTACATCAATTATCAGTAGTCTTGATAAAACAGTATCTGTTGCCATACTATCAATTTCCGTGACGGTTTCTCGTATTTCCGTCTTTCGGGGTTTAATCAATTGATAATATTTCATTCTCTCGTCGTTGTGTATCCTCTGGTAAACATCATTGGCCAGGATGCTGTCCAGCGTGAGGATATGTATAGAATTCCTTCTTGAAGGGTGACTTAATATATCCTCTTTGTAATCTTCGAGATGGTAAGTATCTTCCAAAGTTTAAGGCCTCCCAATATTCGACCTTTCCTGTTTCGTTTGAGCCTCAAAATTATTGCTCACTTCCAGGTGCCGATATAGAAAAACTTCCGCCAAAATATCATACGTGGTTTTACTGTTTATGTTCTCTTAAACGAGAAGATCCGCTATGGTTTTAGTGTTAGCTGATACACATTACTGTTCGAATACACACCGTCCGTCCATATACGTGCTTATGACTTTGGCATTTCTGATGTCATCGGGCGGACACGTCAGCAAATCGGTGTCCAAAACGATGAAATCCGCCAGCTTGCCTTGCTCAAGTGAACCGACGTATTTTTCCTGGAAGAGAGCCTTTGCGCAGTTGATTGTGTAGAAACGAATGGCCTGCTCGCGGCTTAATGCTTCTTCACGATGCAGGCGGTCTTCGTACCATTTCGCCCGGCGTGTGATAGTAGTCCACATACCAAGGAAGGGATCGTAGGGATTAATCGAACGCACCGGGCCGATTTTCTGCATGTGATCTGAACCTCCGGCGGCAATACAGTCGGCCTCAAAAAGGCTTCGTAATGGTTGAAAATAGCGAAGGCGATCATAACCGAAGTGCTTAGTTAGGGTCCTCGTGTCCAGATAGAGCCATGCAGGCTGGATCAGAGGTATCACTCCCAACGCGGCCGTCTTTTTCACTGCTTCGGCGCTCATGAAGTTGGAGTGAGTAATACAGTGCCGGAGTTCTCGAATTGGTGTTGTTTTGTTGATTTCCTCATAAACATCAAGCAGTGTATGAACAGCTCCATCGCCGACGGTGTGGGCGGTGAATTGAAGTTTAGATTCGGTGGCGGTGCGGACCATGGGTAAAAGCCGCTCTTTAGGAATGAATAAGACGCCACGATAGTCGGGGTCGGTTATCGCATAGATTTTACTCACACCCCAAGGCTCTCTCATATACGCACTGCCGGTCAGCATACCACCGTCGAGGAAGACCTTGACGCCTATAATCCGGATCATCGGAGAGCCTTTGCACAGCGGGTGCTGAGCAACTTTCCGGATGCTTTCTTTCACCTCTTCAATGGGACCGATTGTATCGACATAATACTGAGCTGCTATGCGAACTGACAGTTGCCCATTATCAAGCATTTTCTGATAACGTTTGAGATTCGAATCATTTGATGAGCCATCACAAATGCCGGTAATACCTACTTTATTGTAGTCTTTGAATAATTCGAGCAGTCGTTCATAGCGATCTGATTCTGTCGGCTGTGCGCCGGATGCGGAGCTTTTTATGTAGCGGTTGCAACTGCGAAGAATGCCTGTGGGTTCGCCGGTTTTCGAGTCCTTCTCGATATGTCCCGGGCCGCCATCGGTCACTTTGAAATTTCTGTCGATACCGCTCAACTTCATCGCCAGAGAGCTAAGGGACGCATCGGGACCGGTACGAAATACGGTAGGATTCTTCGGGGCGGCTTTGTCGAGTTCTTCCCTCGTAGGATATCGCTGCTCACGAAGCCGGGTGATAAATACCTGCTGCACAACAATCCACTCGCCATCGGCCAGGATGCTCGCCCGCATTTTGATGTAGTTCAGAACATCTTCGATAGAATCCATTTGTGGAATCGGATGATCAAATTCGGTCATACATGCTCCAGCCGGATGCACATGAGAATCGATAAATCCCGGCATGACCATCTTACCTTTAAGGTCCACGACTTTCGTGCGGCCACCCTTTAATTGTAAAACTTCCTCATTACCGCCAACACGCAGAATGCGATTATCTTTGACGGCCATCGCCCGGCAAATGGAAGATTCCGAATCGACGGTGACAATCTTGCCGTTATAGACAATTAAATCGGCCTCTACGGCGAAAACAGAACTCGACAAACAACAGATTAGAAACAGCACTGTTACCTGAATTCTCAGACACCTACGAATAAAACGTTTCATAGCTCACCTCCGGATTTGGATACCGTTACCTTTCCTGTCCCAGCCGAGCCGGGATGGTTTCTACTGAAAAAAACATAAAACAGTATTACACATTAAATAGAGCTAAATGTCAAGCTGTGTATAACTTCCAGCGAGAACATCCTTTCCACGATTATAATTCAAGACAAGGATTTTAGTAAAGCAATGTTTATTGCGCCAAGAGATCAAAGCTTCCAAATCTTGACTTTTTACTTGTAGTACGGTCTTGAGATTTGTTATAATGTTATTACCGCTTTTGCTTAGATGCTAACGTTTTACCTGCGGGAAACAGAGCTTTTGCTGTGATAAGGAGGACTGAAATGAGAGCGAGAAAGAGTCTGAATAATTGGCTGGTAATGTCAGTATTTCTGCTGGGCCTGGTCGGTAATTCCAACGCCCAAACCATCACCAACGCCACAGAGGACTTTGAAACTAATGATTTCAGCAAATTTACATGGACCAGTTCCGGGGATGCAAGCTGGCGCACTACACGGCAAGAGAGGCATTCAGGAAGCTATGGCGCTGAGTCCGGTTCGATTGAGGATGGTGAGAGTACTACTCTGCAGGTGATCATTGATTGTGTGCCTGGTGATATCACTTTCTATCGCAAAGTCTCTTCGGAGTCGAACTTCGACCATTTTAAGTTCTACATTGAGGGCGTGGAAAAAGGCAGTTGGTCGGGCGAAGAGGATTGGGCCGAGGTGTCTTTTTCTGTGGATGAAGGCACAAGAACCTTTGAGTGGACCTATTCCAAGGACGGTTCGGAATCCGCAGGTGACGACAGTGCATGGATTGATGATATAGTATTTCCAAGCCCGGGGCAGAGCATAGAAAGCTCCCTGGTGTATGAGGATATAGACGGCCACCTGGCCTATGGGACCTATGCAAATGAAGGGCAAACCAATTCGGTCAACACCATCCCGGACTTCTCGCATTGTGGTTACATGGGCGGTGGTGTTGGCATTCCGGATGTGCCGGTTGCGATTACGTTATCTCCTGAGAACGGCGACGATACGGAGGCTATTCAGGACGCGATTAACTATGTGTCATCTCTTAGTGCGGATGCAAACGGATTTCGAGGCGCGGTCTTCCTGACAGCCGGCCGATACCAGGTCTCCAGCTCACTTACGATTACGGCCGGCGGAGTGGTGCTCCGCGGGCAAGGCCAGGACGTTCTCGGAACCGTGCTCGAAGCAACAGGTACCTTTGATTATGACGTCATCAACCTGAGGGGCAGCGGCGAATATTCTACAATAAGCTCGACAATTCGATTGATTACCTCCCCGTATGTATCCGCAGGCACCCATAGTTTTGATGTCGAGAATACCAACGGATATTCCGTAGGCGACTGGATTATCGTTCAGCGCACCCCAAACAATCTCTGGATCGATGACCTGGCGATGGGCCAATACAACTGGACACCTTACAGCTACAGTCACATGTATGAACGGTATGTGGTGGATATCACCGGCAATACTATCACGATTGACTCTCCGATAGTCGATGTTATGGAGGATCAGTACGGCGGCGGAAGGATTTACAAAAGCAGTCCGTTATCTCGTCTCAAGCAGTGCGGCGTGGAGAACCTTCGTATCGAATCCACATACACCGGCAGTACCGATGAAAGCCATCCCTGGGATGCTGTTGTATTGCAGGATGTGGAAGATTGCTGGGTGAGAAAAGTCACCGCGCAGTACTTCGCCTATAGCTGTGTGACGGTAGAGTCCGAATCAACACGTACGACAATCGAAGATTGTGCCTTTCTTGATCCCAAGTCCCTTTTGACAGGCTCTCGCCGCTATCCATTTAACATAAAAGCCAAAGCAAACCACATCCTGTTCCAGCGTTGTTACTCAAATGGCGGTCGTTACAGTTATGTAACAGGCTCAAGGGTGCCCGGTCCAAATGTATTCGTGGACTGCTCGGCGAAGAATTCCCATTTTGACTCCGGACCTCTTCACCGCTGGGCTGCCGGGACGTTGTTCGACAATGTCTTCGAAAACAAGTATATCAACGTTCAAAATAGAGGACCGAGCGGAACCGGCCACGGATGGGCGGGCGTACAGCAGGTATTTTGGAACTGTCAGGCCGAATCCATCATTTGTGAAGCGCCCAAAGGCGCGATGAATTTTGCCATTGGATGCAGTGCGATAAGGAAGGATGGTATGAGGTTCAATGAGCCGGACGGCTGGTGGGAGCATCAGTGGAAAAGGGTGAGCCCG
>DAOUVA010000107.1 GCA_030667885.1 Phycisphaerae bacterium | reverse complement strand
GATTGAATATCTCACGAACAAAGGCATCATAGTTGGTGCCGGACACAGCAACGCAACCTGTGAGCAGATCGAAGAAGCAATCCGGGCCGGTCTTAAGTACTTCATTCACTTTACCAACGGCCCGACCGGCGGTTCCTACAAGCCGTTCCACGGCGGCGGAGCTATTGAAGCTGTGCTGAAATCCGATGAGCTTTATGCCGAGCAGATTCTTGACGGCTACCATGTCAATCCCGCCTACGTGAGGGACATTCTGAGGCGAAAAGGCGCAGGCCGGATAATAGGTGTAACGGACTGTCTGTTCGCGGCGGGCTCAAAGGTCACGCAGTTCAAAGGCGGCGGTATCCGTGGCGCCCTCAGCGAAAGCGGTGAATACTTTCAAGTTGTCGAAAAGCCCGGTACGCTCTTCAGCAGTAATCTTACAATGAACCGCGGATTTTCCAACCTGCTCAATTGGCTCACGGCCGATATGCAGGGGATCTGGAACCCCCGGCATGATGCGCTGCAACTCGATCAGGCCCTTGTTACAGCGGCGAAGATATTATCAACAAACCCGTGCGTATTGACCCAAATGGATAAAGAAGGTTACGGCTCGATTGTCGATGGGGCCAAAGCCGATTTATGTGTGCTCGACATCGCCGGCCTGCCGGGCAATTATAAAGTGATGGTCGAGATGACTATAGTAGATGGCGAGACAGCTTATTCGGCTGGATAAAATTTATTATTTGCCGGCATTTTGAAAAGCAGGCGGATATATTTTAACAGGAGTGCTTATGGCTTTTGAAGTCGGTGGCCGGAGGAACCTTGGCGATTGGATTGCTCTGATTAAAGAGGCAGACAGTGCATTTTGCAACAGATTGGACCAAATATACGGTGATAATAAAGACTTAAAGGCCGAAGCAGCCCGGATGTGTTTGCAATGCCTTGAAGAATTTATCGGCAGATATGCCGCAGATAGCAGCGTTATTATAGTACACTCAACCGGTCGTGTTAATATATTAGGTACTCATATCGACCATCGAGGCGGATCCGTCAATCCTGTCTGTGTCAAGGAAATGTGGCTGGTTGTCGAACCGCGGGATGACGACCGGGTACTGCTGAAAAATGTCGATTCAAAACAGTTTTCTGACGAGCAATTCCGTATCAGCGAGTGCCTGCCGAACGCCGAAAAAATCCGTGACTGGGACACATGGTGTTACCATGAATATGAAAAACGCAAGAACGACCCATCTGTCACCTGGTCGAATTATATACGTGCCGCTGTGCTGTACCTCCAGCATCAAAACACAAATGATGAAGGCAGATTTGCCCCGGCGATTAAGGGTATGAATATGATGATCTATGGTGATATCCCCATAGCTGCCGGGCTTAGTTCGTCATCTGCATTGGTCATGGGCACGGCCGAAGCGGTAATACGGATTAACTCACTTGAAATTAAACTTGCCGATTTTATTGAGCATTGGGGCTTTGCCGAATGGTATGTGGGAACACGAGGCGGATGCAGTGACCACGCTGCGATTATATCCGGCAAATCCGGTACAATTCTACATATTACAGCTTTTCCAACGTCGGTAGAAGATGCCGCGCTTCCTGGCGGGCACAGCTTTGTTCTGGCCAACAGCAACATCGAAGCGAAGAAGCAGGCCGGAGCACGCGATGTTTTTAACAGCCGGGTAGCTGCGTATATATTCGGATTGATGATGATACGAGAAAACTTTCCCCAATATACCGACAAGCTCAAACAGCTTCGCGATATAAATCCGCAGATACTTGGCGTTGATGAGGTTCAAATCTATCGAATAATAAAATCGTTACCCGCCTCTGTCAGCCGTACGGACATTCTGGAAATCCTTCCCGAACACGAGCAAAAGGTTCATCGTGTTTTTAGAAGCCACACCGAATCCGAACAGGGCTACCGCATCAGGCAGATATGTCTTTATGGGATAGCCGAGTGTATCCGTGCTGAGATGGTCCCGCAGTGCCTGAGAACCGGCGATATGAAAACCTTCGGCGAGTTGATGAGCGCATCCCACAACGGCGACCGTGTAACAAAAATGGTTGATGGGCAGCGCATCCCGACCGACAACAGTTATCCAGGCCAAAGGATAGATGCCCTTATAAGCGACCTGAAATCAGGGGACAAGCGGCGTATGAATCAAGCCCGGCTGTGGCGACAGGGAGGTGGTTATAATGTAAGCCTCCCCGAAATAGATATGCTTATTGACATTGCGCTGGAAACTCCCGGATGTTTAGGTGCAGGTCTTGTCGGTGCCGGGATGGGCGGCAGCATTGTCGCTGTTGTCGAAGATAAACATGCTCCCCAGCTCATCGAAAATATGGCTGAAAAATTCTACCGCCCGCGCAATCTGCCTCCGGAAGCCGAGATTATTACCCCTGTGGGTGGCCTGTGCACGATGGATATCTGATTCGGTAGGTCAAGAGATTTGTTATTTCCGGATTGTTTAAAGCGCCTCTTTTACGGCCTCGCGAATAACTTCGCAGCCTTCCAAGACCGCTTCTTCACTAATGCACAATGGCGGCGCTATCTTAACGCAGCCTCCGCCCACACCAACAGGCGCGAACATTAGCAGGCCCTTTTGGAAACATAGATTGATCACATTCCAGGCCTGTTCGTAGTCCGGCTCTTTACCACCCTTTTTGACCATCAGCAATCCGGCTACAAGACCCGCTCCCGGCGCAAAACCTATAACGTCGGAAAACTCGCTTTTTATTTGTTGTAGATTTTTCTGGAGAACCAATCCGACCTTTGCCGTGTTCTCAACTAACCTTTCCTGTTCGATAACTTCTATACTTGCCAAAGCCGCCGCACAGCAAACCGGATTACCCGAGTGAGTACTGGTCATTTCATTGGGTCCGAACAAATCCATCACATCTTCAGCCCCGATTACCCCGCTGATTGGCAGTGAGCTGCTGACTCCCTTGCCGATACAGAACAAATCTGGCACAACGTCATACAGCTCAAAGCCCCACATAGTTCCGCATCTGCCGAAACCTGCCTGGACCTCATCGAAACATAGCAAAACGCCATACCTGCTGCACCATTGCCTCAGGTCCTTTGCGTATTGTTTTGGCATGAAGTTAGGCCCTATTCCCTGATACGTTTCACATATTACTCCTGCCACGTTGTCCGGCTCGACCCCAAGCCGCGCAAGAGTCTTCTCGAACAGCTCGAAGCTGGTGTCTTCACAGCGGAATCCATCGGGGAACGGCACATGAACTATCTCGGGATCGAGATTTTTTATCCATGCTTTGCCGTCACTCGAACCTCCCATCTGCTGCGCGCCGAGGGTCCTGCCGTGAAAGGCATTTTCAAATGACACGATGATGCTCTTGTTGTCTGTGCCGTTCTTTTGTCCGTATGTGCGCATTAGCTTCAGGGCGCACTCTGTACTTTCTGCGCCGGTACTGAGTATGAACACCTTATTTAAGCGTTCAGGTGCAAGTGAAACTAACTTCTGTGTCAGCTTAATCCTTGGCTGATTGGGAAAACAATAAGTTGTCAGCAGTGGTTTGGAGGCCTGGCTGATAATTGCGTCGGCGATTTTTTTCGCCCCATGACCGGCATTGGCAACGAGTACACCGGATGAAAAATCAAGCCACATATTGCCGTAAGCGTCATAAACATTTACACCATGAGCGCGGTCCCAGATTACCGGCGGCTGACCTCGCATACTTAATGGCTCCACCTCACGAAGCTCTTCGATCTGTTTTATTGTCTCGTCATTCGGAATATATCCGGAAAGTTTGCGAAACTTTGTTGATACAGGATTTACTTTAATCGGAGTAAGTGGAAATTCTTTTGCCATTTTATTATGTTTTCTTTCTATTTGTAAAAATCGACGCCGCCATTTTCGCCATAAGTTATTTCAACTCTTTTGCCGCCGTTTAAAATCGATAGCCGCGCAGCCTCAGTCACCAGTTCATTGTACGAACTGTTCGCTGGCGTTGCCATTATACCTTCGCTATCGAACTGCTTAATCAACTTCTGCTGGCGGGCTAAAGCCTCTTTGTCATCAGCCCCGCCGGATACCTCGATACACTTGCAGATATTTTTTATTATAAATTCTATCGAACGATACCCATATCCCACCGGAGTCAGCCCTTCGCCCCCAAGCTCGATATACTTAAAATAATCCGGACTCGGCTCACTGTAGTATGTATCACCGGGCTCGCTGCCTTTTGTAATATAACAGTGTTCGATACCGCGATACTGGTCGTTATGTACGAGCATACCGCTTTTACCCTCACCCCGGCTGTACATACGAAGACCCTGAAAATTGCCGCCGGGTCCTTCGTCGGGATAACCCATTATGTTTGTCACGTGCAGGCACGCATCGTTTTCCCAGATGACACGGGCATCGGTCCACAGGTAACCTGTTTTGCCGTTTGGGTATGTATCTTTTATGCCATATACGGATACCATTTTAGGCAGCAGTCCCGTGATGAAATGCACCTGGTCAACGTAATGGCAGCCGACATAAGTAAACATATCGGAATTTTCCACAGTACACCAGTTCTGGAAATTCGAATCTCGATAATAATATGGCTCGTTCATTTCCGCGTGGCCGATACGAAATTCCCCGAATCTGCCTTCTCTGTATAACCGGCGGGCCATTAACGCCCTGTCATCGAGTCGCTTATGATACTCGATTGCTGCGACAAGCCCTTTCTCGTAGGCGATTTTTTCGATTTCGGCGGCCTGCGAATATTTTAACACCAGCGGCTTTACACAGCATATGTGATGGTCAGCGGAAAGGGCCGCTTGTAAAACCGGATAATGCAGTTGGTCCGGCACCGCAACGATTACAATGCTGCCTTTGGGTATCTTGCCGATTACTTCTCTAAATAAATCGGGAAAATTCTGCTGCGGGTCGTTTTCCGTCGAAGGGTACGCCTTGAAGCTATGACCAGGAAATGCTTTTTTAAGGCTCTGGTCCTGTTCCAGTACCTTCAGCGGAGCGCTGTTCAATGCGCACACACTAACCTCGCCGACAAGACCGAGGCGCTGAAGCTGATAGACCGAAGGCAGAATCTGCACCTGAGTTATCATCCCGCCGCCAATAATACAAATTTCGGGTTTCTTAATCATCGAGTCATCTCGTAAATAAACTTTTCCATAATTTCACTTCTTTCTCAAAGAAGTCCTATAGATTTGGAATAATCATAATCAATTTCAGTCGGAACGGCAAAAGATTTCCCTTGCCTTTAAGGTATCAAATATTCTATAACATTTAGTAGGATTGCACCGGAAAGTAACTTGTCAGCCTTTGCCGGTTTCAAGAAAGGCAAGGGAGTCTTGTTGTCGGGAGGGTTTGCGATATTAACACAACTCAGGATATGGAGGCAGATTATGACGAATGTTTACAGAATTTTCATGCTGGCGGTTGCCCTTGGTTTTTGCCTTACAACGTTGGGCTTAGCTCAGGAAACTCCCGTAGATTCTTCTAAAGTTCTCAGTACACTCGAAAAGTACCATCCCAGATTGATGTTGAATGACAAAGACCTGGGGCATCTGAAAGTATTGTATGCCAAAGATAAGGTTTTGCAGAAATGCTTGTCAGATGTTCTTAAAGATGCGGATAAATGCGCTGAAAAACCGATGCTCACTTATCGAAAGATTGGCCCCCGGCTGCTGAGTGTCAGCAGGGAATGTGTGCATCGAATTTACGCCCTTGGCCTTGCGTACAGATGGACCGGCGATAAAAAATATGCTGAAAAAGCAGCCGAAAACCTGCTGACCGTCTGTGCGTTTAAGGACTGGAATCCGTCCCACTTTCTCGACACCGCCGAAATGTCACACGCTGTGGGAGTCGGTTATGACTGGCTGTATTCTTATCTCGATGAGAATACAAGGGAAAAAATCAGGGCCGGCCTCGTTAAGAATGGCCTGGAACCGGCGCTAATCGCTTATAAAAAATCCTGGTGGCCTAAAAGTGAACACAACTGGAACCAGGTCTGCAATGGCGGGATGATAATCGGTGCTTTGGCAATCGCCGAATCCGAGCCGCAGTACGCCGAGAAGATTGTCAACTCTGCCATTAAATCGCTGCCGCTTGCCCTGAAAAGCTATGGCCCCGATGGCGCATGGATGGAAGGGCCCGGCTACTGGAGTTATGCCACTCGTTATACCGCTTACGGGCTTACAGCGCTGCAAACCGCTTTGGGCTCGGACTTTGGTCTGCTGCAAGTTAAGGGGCTGGCCGAAGCAGGAAATTTTCCGGTATATACTGCCGGGCCAAGAGGCCTGTACTTAAACTTTGCCGACTCAGGAGAAAAAGGCTCCAGAAGACCTATGCCCTGTATGTTCTGGCTTGCTCGGGCTTACGATAATTCTTTATACGCCGAATCCGAACACGCTGAAATTGCCGAACGCAGCGCCAGTGCCCAGCATATAGTGTGGTATATGCCGCCCCCGAGACAGTTTCCACAAAAAGCACTCGACCGCTATTTCCGCGGCCCTGTGGAGATAGCAGTATTCCGCAGCGCATGGAACGACCCGGAGGCGCTCTTTGTCGGCGTTAAGGCCGGCTATAATCAGGTTAATCACGGCCATCTGGATTTGGGCAACTTCGAGCTTGATGCTCTGGGCGTTCGATGGGTACGCGACCTCGGCTCGGAAAACTACAATCTGCCCGGTTACTGGGATGGAAAAAGAGGCGGCAGAAGGTGGAGTTATTACCGCTTGAATTCGAAAAGCCATAGTGTCCCGCTGCTCAGCGGTGAGAACCAGGACCCGATGGCAAAATCGAACTTTACAAAATTCGAAACAGAGAACTCTTCTGCTTTTGTCCTTGTGGACCTGACAAACGCTTATGAAAAGTCTGCAAGCAAAGTAACCAGAGGCGTTTCAATGATAGCCGATAGGCGGGCAGTCCTTGTGCAGGACGAATTCGAAATCGAAAATCCCTGTGAACTCATCTGGGCTATGACGACAGATGCGAATATAGAGATAAAGGAACAAAATACCGCCCTGCTTACCCTTGCCGGCAGAAAGCTTATCGCACGGCTTGTATCGCCTTTAGCCGCCGGATTTGAAATAGAATCTGCTCAGCAAAAACCTCCCCAGAAAACCAACAAGAGTGTAAGACGGCTTATAGTGCGCCTGCCCAATGCTAAGGGCGACGTTAGGGTGGCGGTCCTGCTTTCGCCGGTTTGGAAAGACAAGGAAGTAGTAACAAATGCACCAATAAAGCCCTTAACGCAGTGGTAGTGAACGTGACTATCAATGGGATTAATATATTGAAATTAATTGTGAGGTGTAAAATGAAAAGTCCATCAATCGGTATTTACAGGGTATTTGTTGTCGGTTTATTAATGTTTATACTTACATTTTCGGGCAGGCTTGTTCAAGGTTCTGAGAGTAAAAAGCCTCAGCTTTGCCAGGGGAATTATCAAAGTGAAGAAGCCGCCAAAGAACAGCTCGCCAAATTTGCCCGCAGCTATTCAAACGTGGCCGAATGGAAGGCCCGGGCCGAACGGATTCGTGAAGGGATTCTGCGAGGAGTGGAACTTTCACCTTTGCCAAAAAAACGCCCGCTCAAGCGTATTATTCACAGCAGACGCAAATACGATGGCTACACCGTCCAAAACGTAGCATTTGAAAGCTTGCCCGGCGTCTTTGTAACCGGAAACCTGTATCGTCCTCTCAAAGGCAAGGGACCCTTCGCCGCGATTCTTTGTCCGCACGGCCACTGGAGCAGCGCCGATAACTACGGCCGGTTCCGAACCAACATGCAAAAGAGATGTGCCGCACTGGCCCGTATGGGCGCGATAGTTTTCTCTTATGATATGGTCGGATATGGTGACTGGAAAAATGCGGGATGGGAGCATAAACGCCCGGAGGTCCTGAAGTTGCAGCTTTGGAACAGCATCCGCGCCGTCGATTTTCTTACCTCGATTAAAAACGTGGACCCAAAACGCATCGGCGTAACGGGAGCTTCCGGCGGAGGAACACAATCATTTCTTGTAACGGCCGTTGATGACCGTATCGCCGTTTCCGTCCCGACCGTAATGGTTTCGTCCCACTTCTTTGGCGGATGCGACTGCGAAAGCGGTATGCCAATCCACTTAAGCGAAATGCACGAAACAAACAATACGGATATTGCCGCGCTGGCCGCGCCGCGTCCCCAGTTGCTGATTTCCGATGGCAAAGACTGGACCAAGAATACACCCAACGTCGAATATCCTTATATCAAAAATGTATATAGCCTCTATGGCGCCCAAAATCTTGTAGAGTATGTGCACCTTCCCGACGAGGGGCATGATTATGGCCTTTCCAAGCGTACCGGTGCCTATAAATTTCTCGCCAAACACCTCAAGCTTTCACTCGACAAAATAACAAAGCCGGACGGCTCGATTGATGAAAGTTTTGTTACCATCGAAAAGCAGGATGATATGTACGCTTTCGACGATGAGCATCCCCGTCCTGCTCATGCAGTCAAACCTGACACAAAAGAACTGCCCTGGGATTAGTTTATAAATTACCTCAGAAGGAGTTATAAGGATGAAAAAGATTGTAATAATATTTATGATTTGTTTTTCCGCAACTCTGCTTTGTGCGGCCCAGCGCCGCAATATATCCCAGGATGTTACGATAAAGCCGATACTGGTGGTCTATAAAACCATCGGCGAGGTCGAGCTGAAGTTGCATATCTTTGAACCGCCCAACAGGCAGGCAAAAGAGCCGATACCGGCCATAGTATTCTTTTTCGGTGGCGGCTGGGTCGGCGGTACCCCAACGCAGTTTTATCACCAGTCCGATTACTTAGCCTCGCGCGGAATGATGGCAATTTCCGCTGAATATCGAATCAAAAACACCCATGGAACGACCCCATTCGAATGCGTTGCCGATGGCAAGTCCGCCATTCGCTGGGTCCGGGCCAACGCAGAAAGACTTGGTGTCAATCCGGACAAAATCGTCGCGGGCGGTGGCTCGGCAGGCGGCCATGTCGCGGCCTGCACAGGTGTGCTTAAAGGACTTGATGAAGAAAGTGAAGACCGCAATATAAGCTCCAAACCGAATGCGTTAGTGCTGTTCAACCCGGCTCTTGACCTTGTAGAATTTTCGAAGAAAAGGGCCTCCGATGAAAGGTTCAAACGTGCAAAAGAAATATCTCCCTTACAGAACGTAACAAAAGGCCTCCCGCCGTGCATTATTTTTCACGGCACTGCCGACAAGACTGTTCCTTTTGACAGTGCTGAGCGTTTCACCTCGGCAATGAAAGATGCCGGCAATATGTGCCGCCTTGTTCCATTCGAAGAAAAAGGGCACGGCTTTTTCAACTATGGAAGAGACAAAGATAACAGCTCATTTAATAAAACCATCGAAGAAACCGACAGGTTCCTCACTTCCTTAGGTTATTTAACAGCTAAATCAAAACCGAATCAGCCCAAAAAGAAACAGGCCCGGGTAAATCCCGTTTTCGCTCCCATCGAAGATGATCCAACTCTGCCGCGGGTACTGCTGATTGGCGATTCTATCTCGATTGGCTATACACTGCCCGTGCGCAAGCTCCTTGCCGGCAAGGCCAATGTCCATCGGGTTCCAACTAATGCCCGTCATACAGGCATAGGCCTGGAAAAGATTAACGAATGGCTCGGTGACGGCAAATGGGATGTCATACACTTCAACTGGGGCTTGCACGACCTTTGTTACCGAAGCACCGACACAGGCAATCCGAACCGCAATAACAAAGCAAATGGCAAACTGGACTTAACTTTTGAAGAATATCAACAGAACCTGCGCAAGCTTGTCAAAATACTCAAGGCCACCGGCGCCGAGCTAATCTGGGCCAGTACGACACCGGTTCCCGATGGTGAGCCGGGCCGCATAAAAGGTTATGAAATAAAGTACAACGAAGCCGCTAAGAAAATTATTAGAAAAAACGACGTGATGATTAACGACCTGCATGCTCACGCTATGCTGAAATTAAGCGAAATTCAACAGCCGAACGGCAACGTTCACTTTACCCCCGAGGGCTCCGACTACTTGGCCGAACGGGTGGCTGCACGTATTCGAAATGCCCTTAGGAAATCACGCCAAAAATAGGTTGGCGGCAAGTGTGATATGGCAAGATGAGCGGCTCTCAGGCAGGCGGCTTTTTGAGTTCTTCTATTTTTGGCAGGTCTTTGAGTG
>DAOUVA010000050.1 GCA_030667885.1 Phycisphaerae bacterium | reverse complement strand
TGCATTCGCGGATGAAGTAACCGACAGCTTTTTAGAGCAGGTCAAATACCTGGCCGGAGAACATGTAGGTTATATCGAACCTCGTTTTGTCGATAAGAAAAACCTAATGGACCTGACAAAATACGAGCTGAATGAAGTAAAAAATATGATACAGGACCACGGCCTGAAAGTTAGCGCCATCGGTTCGCCCATAGGCAAGGTAAAACTCGACGAACCTTTCGAGCCGCACCTGGACAAATTTAAGCACGCAGTGGAGTTGGCCATGCTCCTTGAAACTCCATTCATACGAATGTTCAGCTACTATGCTCCGGAAGGCAAAGATATCGATGATTATCGCGACCAGGTTATGGAACGAATGGCCGCCAAGGTTGAGGTGCTGAGTGATGTCAACGTTACAATGGTGCATGAAAATGAAGCCCATATTTACGGCCACACGGCAGAGAACTGCGTTGATATTGTGAAGACAATCAATTCACCGAAACTTCGGCTGGTATATGACCCGGCTAATTTCGTATGGGGAGAAAAGAAATTAGATAATGTCGAAAGCTGCTGGCCAATTATGAAGCCTTATGTTGTCCATATTCACATCAAAGACTGGAAGCTGGGCGCAAAAGACGTTGGCAGTATACCGGGCGAAGGCGACGGACAAATCAAAGAGCTGCTTGCCGAGCTTGCGGCTATGAACTACGATGACTGTCTTACGATGGAGCCGCACTTGCAATCCGGCGGACAGTTCGGAGGCTCGACAGGTCCCGAGCTTTTTTCAAGGGCCATCGCCGCCGTTAGAGAGCTTTCAGCCGAGGTTGGACTGGCTTGTGATTAATTTTTTGACGGAAAGGAAAATATAGATGAAAACCTGGAATTTTGGAATCGTTGGTGCCGGACTAATCGCTGATTTTCACGCAAGAGCCATTGGTGATATTCCGAATGCAAAGCTAATCGGCTGTTGTGATAAGGTACCGGAAAGAGCTAAAAGCCTTGCGGACAAATTCAACGTTCAGGCCTTTGACGGTTACGAAGATATGCTTAAGAGCGACCAGATAGATATCGTTACTATCGCCACGCCGAGCGGATTTCATATGGAGCCGACCGTCGCCGCAGCCGAAGCAGGAAAACACGTATTATGTGAAAAGCCCATGGAAATTACCTTAGAGCGAATCGACTCTATGATAGAGGCCCACGAAAAAAGCGGTACGCGTTTGGGCGGCATATTTCCGTATCGATTTAACGATATGATGGTACCTCTGAGGGAAGCCATAAACTCCGGACGCTTCGGCGTGATTACTTACGCCAGTGTATATGTTCCCTGGTGGCGCACCGACGAGTATTACAAAGACTCATGGCACGGCACATGGAAACTTGACGGCGGCGGAGCGCTGATGAACCAGTCCATTCATATGGTTGATATGCTTTGCGATATAATGCCTCGAATCGAATCTTTGCAGGCATTCACGTCCAAACTGGGGCATCCTCAGATTGAAACAGAAGATACCGCCACCGCTGTGGTGCGATACACTACCGGAGCATTGGGAGTTATCTACGGAACAACGGCCTCACACCCGGGACAATTCCGGCGTTTTGAAATTACCGGTACAAAAGGCACTGTTATAAATGTTGAAAACAGCATTACGCATTGGCAATTTGTCGACGAAAAACCAGAAGACGAGCAAATCCGAAAGAAATTCGGCGAAATCGAAGGCGGCGGCGGCGTCTCCGACCCGGCAGCCATCTCATACGAGAATCATACGCGTAATTTCCAGGCATTTATCGAATCGCTGGAAAGCGGTGAGGACTTCTGGATCGATGGACGTGAAGCACGTAAGGCAGTGGAAGTGATTTTGGCAATATATAAGTCTGCCAAAGAGCAGAAGCTCATCAAACTGACCTGATCACAATGTGCATAGTATAGCCAAGACGCAAAACGCCGAATCCCTCAACTGGTTCGGCGTTTCTTTATCTCCAGAACAGAGGGTTTTTCCCTGGTGAACTTCACCCCCCTACCAGTGACTATTTCCTTCTGCTCCTGGACAAAATCAACGTACTGCAACAATGCCCAGGCACTGTTGCTCCATCTCATTTGGTAACCTCTCTGGTGGGCCTGCTTTTCCATCCGAAGCCTTTTATGCTTATTAAAAACCAGATAGTCAAGGCCCTGGGCAATTTGTTCGACCGATGCATCTCCGGGATCCACCAGGATACCCCGGGCATATCGCCCAATGATCGCACCTTCCGGACAGGCTTTGTTTGAGTGGATAAGCTCAACCGCGTATCTGAATTTCGTGGAGATCGCGATTCTCCCGGAACCAAGTACATCAGCCAATATTCCGCTTGATATCTGCTGCATATTCAAATATGGCAACAGCATCACATTCGTGGCTCCGTATAACTTGAGCAACCCGCTTTCGTTCATAAATGTATCGTAAAATACAATGTCGTATTCATTAAAATCAACACCATTAAGCTCTTTGACCTTGCACCATTTCACCCTGGCATCATCGAGTGCCTCATTCAACATCGCCTGATACTCACTATACGGCGTCCCTCCATCGGCCCTGATAAATTCAGGGTGACACTGGCCTACGATCAGATAAACCGCCCTTTTTCTTTGCTCGGTTGTACATGACTCGTTGACGAACCTGCCATAAGCAGGAATACTGTACTGCAAACCCTTACCGGGAGACTGAAGTCCTAATGTCGTGGCAAGAAAGTGGTTTTCCAAACCAAATTCCTTTTTTATTGCCAATCTATCGAACTGTGAAGGATGGTGCATCCTGATGCCGTGATCGATATGGGTGAGTTTGGAGTGGTCAATTCCATAGATGGGCGATTCGAGTATGGAAATTGCGCTCTCTGTCGTAACAATAAGCCCATCACTGTACTGTGCCAATTTTTGTAACACATCTCGCTGGTGGTCATTCGGCTCATCAAGGACAGTATGCAAATACACAAGAGTTATGAGTCCGCGTTCACCAAAAGCCTTTGCCATATCAATAAAATTAGTCCCACAACCTGCATTTCCATCATCATCAGGGTCGAGGCCGTATTCGTGCTGTAATACGACGACCGTGGGAGTAATGCTCTCCTTCGAACGCGCATAGATGTGGTTGATGGTATTGGACCACGACTTTGGATTATGCTGGTCGATAATAAGGTCAACTGGAATATCATAAGGTCCATCACGATTGTCGATCGCCGCTATTCTTATGTAGCCAACTTCGGCCGTGAAATGTGACAACGCACTGGCTAAACTGCGGGAAAAAGTCCCGATACCACACCTTCGCGGTGGATACGTACTTACAATCCTGATGTTATACGGCATAACCTAATCACCTTCGTAATGTAAACATCACCTGTCTTGAGAATGAATGGCTTGTTGTCAGATAGCCGCCAGCACCCCTCTGATATAGCCAACCGACTCGGCCAGCCCTGCCATTGGATCGTCGGCGTCTTTTTCGTACTCAAAGGAGACGATACCGGAATATTTGATTTTTACCAGCATCTTTAAGAACTTCGGAATGTCTATCACTCCCCGTCCGATTTCTACTCCATGCCCTTTTGCCGTAGCCTCTGAAACATCCTTTATATGGACATCCAGTAATCGATCTGCAAACTTCCTGGCTGAAACCGCCGGGTCCGAACCTATTCGTTTTGTATGTCCGATGTCATTGCAAAGCCCAATCCGTTTATCCAAATCTTTTACTCTTTCATAGACACTGGCAGGTGTCGGATAAACTTTATCACCCGGTCCATGATTGTGAATGGCCACCTTAATATTATATTCCTTAACCTTCTTATCAACCAACGGCAGTAATTCAGGTATTGGAACCCCAACAATAACCTTCATACCGGCAGCTTTGGCATAATCAAAAGCCTGATGCACCTGTTCCTGGTTTCTCATATATATTACTCCGCCACCGTAGAGTACCAGTCCGGCTTCTTTGACTTTTGCCACAGCGGCGCTGATTTGAGCCGGCGTGCTGTCCATTGGTAAATGAAAGTCCTTCAAACACACATATTTCAAA
This sequence comes from Phycisphaerae bacterium, assembly GCA_030667885.1. Classification (GTDB taxonomy): domain Bacteria; phylum Planctomycetota; class Phycisphaerae; order Sedimentisphaerales; family Anaerobacaceae; genus NIOZ-UU13. Next base: position 9,590 of record DAOUVA010000050.1, on the reverse strand, counting down.
CCCACTCGCTTGGTCATGGTCAGTGTATCATCCAGGTCAAATTTTCTTAATGTATATGAAGCCAGGCCCAACTCAAAGAGCGGTTTATCTGCTTGTCTCGGCGTTGAACCACGAACCTGCCCCAGAGAGCTGCTTGCACCGGTTAGCGAAGCCGCGGCACCTATTGACGCTATCTTAATAAATTGTCTTCTGGTTTGTTGTTTTTTTGTCATCTGTGATTTCTCCTATACTTATTGTTGTCACCCTGCTTTTTATTTAAAAGCTAAGAATAAAGCAAATATCCTTCAAATGCAAGGAAATTCGCGCCTGCGAAACTATATCAACTATTTCGAGACCTTTCTTAGAACGCACGTTATTATACCCATTCGTGTGGGATAAGATGGATATGCAGATACACATTTCGGAACAGCTAATATCTTCAGAATTGGTCTGGATGCTTCGCTGAGTGAAAAATAGACCGTTATATTTGCCCGGCCAAGTTGCTAATCCATGAACCTTTTCAGTATAGCGGCTGTATGCATTGCAATCAGCATCAGATAGTCCAAATCGCTGAGACTGTAATGCTCATGTATCATAGCATTGTCAACATAGAGCACTCCGAAACAACCGGCCGGACGCATAATCGCCGCAACCATTGCCGAGCGTATTTTGTCCTTTTTCTCCATTTGAGCTGATACACTCGGCATTACAACAAACTGCCCCTTTTCAACCGCCTGAGTTATTTTATCGCTGAGCTGTAATTCGCCAAGCTGAACAGGTGTTCCGTCTCTTCTTTTGCCCCCGTGACAAGTCATCGGGCCGGTAGGCTGCTTTCTCAAAGCACACCAAACATGATATGCACTGAACTGTTCCAACGTAACATCCAACAAGGTCAATAACATCTCATCGAGACTGCCGGCTTCAAATATAATATCGGTTGCCTTCGAAAAATCCGACAATCTTCTGGCCGCTAATCTCATAGCAGGCGCGTGTTGGGCGTCCGGTCTTCTTACTACAGTTTCGTGCTTGGGTGTGGTCAGGGCCGCGGAAACGTGAAGAAGTGTCTCCTCCGAATTAATTGGCTGCTCAGCACGGGCTTGTTCTTCAAGAATGATTTCCAAGGTAAAATCGGTTATACGCAAATAATCGCCGTGTTTGATTTCAGCCTTGTGAATTTCCTTATTGTTCAGATATGTTTTGTTCGACGAGCCTAAGTCTTCAATTATCCATTTTCCACCACCGGCATCACGTATTACGGCATGCTCTCTTGAGACGCCTTTATCTGGCAGAAAAACTCGGTTATCAGCTCCCCTGCCAATAGAAATAGGGCCTTCTGTGAACTGGAATTCTTTGGCGGCGCCGTCGCTTTGTTTTACAAGCACACGCATCGTATTCTCTCCATATATTTAAATATGAACTTACCTCTTGCTTCCTATTATCCATATTCGACACAATTTGTCAAGTAAACTCTTACCTGGATATCGAATATAATGTAAAAAACGACAAAATACGGCTAAAAAAAGACTTTATTGTTTCGTTTTCTGCTAAACAAAATCGCAGGACTACCCTCCAAAATACACAGATTACGCTCCTGTCTGATGGTTGCGAATACGATGGCGGTAGTGATCCAGAATAACAGCCGCTACTATAACGCATCCTGTGATAAGCCTTTTAGTCGATTCCTGTGCTCCAATCTGGGCCAGGCCCGTACCTAAAACCGCAATGATAAGTACGCCGAAGAAGGAACTTACCACCGAGCCGCGACCGCCCATCAAACTTGTGCCCCCAATGACCACTGCCGCAATGGCCTGAAGCTCCAAGCCATAACCGGCGTTGGGATTGGCTGAGGAAAGCCGCGCCGTGTGTATCACCGCCGCTATAGATGTCAGAAAACCGCACAATGCGAAGACCGCAAGTTTAAGCCCGCGCGGATCGATTCCGGACAATCGCACCGCCTCTTCGTTTGTGCCAATGGCTACGAGATAGCGCCCGAAAACGGTACGTGAAAGAACCAACTGCCCGGCAACAACAATCGCAACGGCTATGATAAATGGAAGAGAAAGGCCAAGAATTGAGACCTCGGCGATTACTTCCACCGGCCCGCCGATATATATAGTTCGTGAATCTGTTACAAGATAGGCGGCGCCACGCGCTATTTCCAGCATTCCTAACGTAACGATAAAAGCCGGCAGCTTCCATCGTATTATTACCAGACCATTAGCCGTACCGCAAAGAATACCCACGACGAGGCATACTGCAATCGCTGCCGGGAGCGGGAAATTGAATTTGACCAGGGAAAGACCCAATACCGCACTGGCTAAAGCCATAACCGACCCTACCGATAAATCTATCCCCGCAATTATTAACACAAATGTCATCCCAACAGCTACGATAGTTATAGCGGGTATTTGATTGGCGATTGTTCTGAAAGTCGTGAGGGTAAAAAAGTTCTGAGCGGAAAGACCGAATATGGCTAACAGCAAGGCCAGTGCCAACGCCATACCAATATAATCCGTAATAAAAGTCGGCAGGCCCACAAAGCCCTTATTATTTATCTTTCGCATAATCATTTCTTGCTCTCTTCCGTGACACCTACGTACTGACTAAAAGCGGCAGACATTATTTTTTCCTGGCTCCACTCTTTCGGCCCGAATGTAGCCGCAACCAAACCCGCCGACATCACCATAATACGGTTGCAAACAGCCATAAGCTCTTTGTTGTCCGATGAAACCAAAATAATGGCTTTCCCTTTTTCCGCAAGCTCCGCGAGCATGCGGTATATCTCGAATTTTGCCCCAATGTCAATACCTCTGGTAGGCTCATCGAAGATAAGAACATCACAATCTCTGTATATCCATTTCGCGATGACTACTTTCTGCTGGTTGCCTCCGCTCAATTGTTCGACTGTTTGCTCATTAGACGAACAGCGCACCCCCAGAGCAGAAATGTATTTATCCGCTACTGACCGCTCCTCAGCTATATCCATCCATCCAAACCGACTAATACCTTTTAATCGTGTCAGCGAGATATTAACACGCACAGATAATCCCGACAGCAATCCCTGCTCTTTGCGGTCTTCAGTAAGGAAAGCGATGCCATTTCTAACTGCATCACGAGGCTTGCGAATTTTAACCGGTGTGCTTTTTCCAGATAGATATATTTCACCGCTGTCAGGCCGGTCCGCGCCGAACACCGCTCGCATTGTTTCAGTCCGGCCTGAGCCCATCAGCCCTGCAACGCCGAGAACCTCACCACGACGAACTTCAAAGCTAACATCTTTAACTTTTCGTCCCCGCTTAAGCCCGACAACACGAATCGCTACCTCGCCAGCTTCTGAGTCATACCGCAATTCTTCATGCTCTAAGTCACAACCTACCATCTTATTGATAATATCGTCAACGCACAGCTCACTTGTTGGATTAGTCGAGATAACCTTTCCATCCCGCAGCACCGTAACGCGGTCAGCTATCCGAGTAACTTCTTCTATGCGATGTGAGATATAGATGATGCCAACCCCTTCGGCCTTGAGCTTATTGATTTGAACGAAAAGAAGCTCTATCTCCCTGTCGGTAAGTGACGCTGTCGGCTCGTCCAGCGCCAGTATCCTGCATCGCCGTGACAATCCTGCTGCTATCTCAACCATCTGCTGCTGTCCAACTCCCAGCAGCCTCACAGGCACATCGGGATCAACGCTTCCAAGACCCACTTGTTCCATAATTTCAGTTGCATCATGGTTAAGCTTGTTATAATCAATAAATCCAAATCTGCTTGGTAATTTCTCTATAAAGATGTTTTCGGCAACGCTCAAGTTGGAGATAAGATGAAGTTCCTGCATTACCATCCGTATGCCATGTTCTTCGGCATCAGCTCTTCCCTTTGGCCGATACTGCTGCCCATAAAGCTCCATCTTGCCCGAATCGGCTTTCTCGGCGCCAGCTATAATACTCGTAAGTGTACTCTTACCGGCACCATTTTCACCCACCAGAGCGTGAACCTCACCGGCTCTCAAATCAAAATTGACCGCAGAAAGCGCCTGCACACCGGGGAATGATTTGTTAATGTCACATGCTCTGAAAAGTGTTCCACTCATAGCGGATTTCATTTAAGGCTTTCCACCGTAATAAGATCAACGGGGGTTTCTCTGTCTGAAGGCGTACCACCTCCTTTAAGCATCTCAATCGCGTATTCGATACCGTACAAAGCTAATTTGTCCCCATGCTGGTCAACGGTGCAAAGAATCTTTCCTTCTTTAAGCAATCTTTGTACCGCTGTGATATTGTCGAAGCCAATGACGAGAATGTCGTCAGATTTGCCTGCCGCTCTAATTGCCGCTATCGCGCCGAGGGCCATACTGTCATTGGCACAAAGGACGGCTTTCAAGTCCGGATACTCCGTAGTTAGCGCTGAGACAATCGGTTCGGCTTTTGACGTTTCCCAGTACCCCGACTGGGAGCTGACAATATCCATTTGGCCCGCTTTCATTGCATCCTCAAAGCCAAGCTTGCGCTGAATGCCGTTGAATGCATTGGGCACTCCTTCGATAATTGCCACTTTGTCGCCTGACTTCAGTTTGCCTGCCAGATATTCACCGGCAAGCCTTGCGCCCTTGCGATTATCCGGCCCGACAAATGGAATCTTGACACCCTTGTCTTCTAAAACGGCAGAGTCAAATTTGTTGTCGATATTAACTACTATGATCCCAGCATCCATTGCCCGCTTGCATACCGGTACCAAGGCCTTGGAATCAGCCGGGGCAATCACAATTGCGTCCACCCTCTCGGCAATCATCAACTCGACATAATCGACTTGCTTGCCTACATCCTGTTCATCTTTGATGCCAACTACTTTAAGCTCGTACTCATCTTCGTGTTCTTTGTGATGCGAGCGGGCGCCTTCCTCCATCGTCTTAAAAAACTCATTAGCCAGAGACTTCATTATCAATGCAACTCTCGGTTTGTCCGACTTGCGCTGCTTACAACCAACTGCAAGAATGGATATAATCACAGTACATAAGATAAGAATACTAATACTAATTGCCTTCTTATGCTTTCTCATCGTTGACTCCTTGATTAATTATATCTGTTATAAAACTTTCTACCGTTTCTCTGGTGGGCATCGAAGACTGTGCCCCCATTTTAGTTACGGCAAGAGCCGCCACATAATTAGCAAATAAGGCGGCATCAAATAATGTTTTTCCCTGAGCCAAACCAACCGTCAAACTTCCCGTAAAAGCATCTCCCGCAGCCGTAGTATCGACAGCATCTACATTTACAGCAGAAACAAATTCAATTCCTTCATTGCCGGCCAACAAAAAGCCCTTTGCACCCATAGTTAAAATAACTGATTTGACTCCATATTCTAACAACTTTTTTGCCGCTATGCAGGCTGATTTTTCATCTGTTACTTCTATGCCTGTGAGAATCTGAGCTTCTGTTTCATTAGGTGTCAGTATATCAACCATTTTAAGAAGCTCCGGACTGAGCTTTTGTGCCGGTGCCGGGTCCAGGATAAAAGGCACTCCGCAATCATTTGCCAGTTGAGCAGCAAATTCGACTGTCTCTAATGGAATTTCGAGCTGGGCAACCAATGCTCCCGATGAAGCAATGTCAGAGACGGCTCTTTTAACATCATCGGGTGACAGTATTTGGTTCGCTCCCGGAGCTACTACAATTACATTATTACCAGCATCATCAACGGTAATCAGAGCCACTCCGGAGGGAGCTTCTTTGGTTTGGGTAATATATTTCGTGTTTACGGCCTCTTTTTTGAAATTGCTCAAAGACTGCTCTGCGAAAATATCATCACCCAACCTGGCTATAAAATAAACCTCGGCCCCCAATTTTGCAGCGGCCACCGCCTGGTTTGCGCCTTTACCGCCGGGTGTCATTATAAAATCTCCGCCTAAGATAGTCTCCCCCACGGCAGGAATCCTCGGAGATTTTATCACCAAGTCCATATTGGAGCTGCCAACGACGACAATTTTTGGTTTGTCTTTTTTAATCTTACGCCCTCATACTGAATATTTTTTAGTGGGAGCAATTCAGTGAAAATTTTCTTACTTCGTTAATCTGCCAACGAGGAAATCCTCAAAGGCACCTAAATCTTTCCATTCAGTGGCGCAGTTAATCACTTTGGCGTTTTTATCTATTCTTGTGTATCCATCGTCTGTAACCTTGATTGGGAGTTTTTCCATCTTAACAAGGTCGGTTGACATAGCTAAATAAATAGCCACCGTATCGAAAAGCGTCGAACTGCTGGAATTGAGTTTCTTATCGACTCTTTTATTTACCTCTGCCTCGCTCAAATCTTTATTCTCGTTCAGTATTCCCTGTTTGTACCATGCACGATAGTTTTCTATCAAGGCCCGCGTTAATGGGCTGTTTCTGTTCAGAACTTTTTGATATTTTTGGCCTTTAAGCTGGACTATACCGCACGTATCCAGAGGGGTAATTGTGATATCCCAGTCGGCGGTAAAGACTTTTTGGGCCTCTTTGACACAAGCCTTAACGTTATATTCGGCGCTCGGTTCCGAACTGTTCCCGTATCCACGGTAAACACTGCCGTGCATTCCGACAAATTCCGCTTTGCCGGCTATTCGCGGCTCACGCTCAAGTGCGGCCGCAATATTCGGCAAAGGACCCACAGCAACCACTTTTATCGGCTTGCGAGATTTCATTACAGTATCAATCAAAGCCTGTATGCCATCTTCATAGATTTTGCCGGGATATGTTGACAGCTTATAGTCTTTTGCCCACGCATCCTGCCTGTGGCTGCCTTTATGCTGCTGCACTCCGATACCGATTGGTATATCTGTCCTGCCGACGGTTTCCAGAAACTTAGCCACAGTTTTTACTTTTGATGAAGTGTTGCCTACCGCGGTCGTAATCAATTTAACATCGAACTCATTTGAATTAATGAGCATAGCCAGTGCCCAGGTATCATCGATATCATCACATATATCGGTATCGAAAATAACCGGTATTTTTCCGCTTCGAGGCGAGGATGAATTGCTATCCAAAGCACAGGAACCCAATGTCACTGAAAATAATACAAAAACAGCTAAAAAGATTCGCCGGATGGACTTTACTGGAATAACACTCGTGAAATACTTTGTCCCACTCATAGTTCGACCTCCAATTTCAAATAGTTTTTGTAATGAAATTATTCGCAAATATAATCTAATGCCGGATTTTGTCAAAGAAATTTGATTTTCCTGATAATTGCATTTTCTTATTTTTAGTTGCCTTTCCTAAACAGTTAGCATATCTATATGTAAGCTTGCCGTTGAGCTATTTTAACCGTACTTGCACGCGGGAGTCCAACTTGTTAAATTTTATTGGAAACCGTAAATATAATAATGTCTTTTAAAAAAATACATAGGAGTACTATGCGGGTAGTGATAACAGGGGCTACAGGCTTTATAGGCAGAGCACTCTGCAGAGCGCTGCATAAAGATTATGAGGTAATAGCATTGTCGCGTGACTCAAACAGGGCCGCCAAATCGGTAGGAGACTGGGCTAAAGTTGTCGAATGGGACGGAAGAACGACCGGAAGCTGGATTCAGCAGGCGGACGGAGCATTGGCCATCATTAATCTGGCAGGTGAAAACATTGCATCGGGCCGGTGGAACAAGGTAAAAAAGGCCGGAATACTTCACAGCAGACTGGACAGTTCCCGGGCGGTACTCGATGCTGTAAAACAGACAAACAAAAAACCAAAGGTGGTAATTCAGGCTTCAGCTATCGGCTATTACGGCTCTCGCGGCGTTGAAAGGTTGGATGAGAATTCCACTGCCGGCAAGGGATTTCTGGCTGATGTATGCCGCAATTCTGAAACAATTGCAAACCAAATAGAGTCGCTTGGTGTCAGATGTGTAATTATTCGTACAGGCTTGGTTCTGGGTAACGGCGGCGGAGCCCTTCCAAGAATAATGCAGCCGTTCAGGTTTTTTCTCGGCGGCCACATAGGCAGCGGCAGGCAATGGTTTTCGTGGATAAGTCTGGATGACGAAGTCGCTGCAATAAAATTTCTTTTGGAAAATGAAAATCTTAAGGGAATTTTTAACCTTACAGCACCAAAGCCGATAACGATGAAAAGATTCTGCAAAAAATTGGGGTGGGTAATAAGAAGGCCCTCATGGTTGTTTTTCCCGGGATTCATTATGCGGCTGGCTTTAGGGGAAATGGCTGATGAGGTACTTCTGTCCGGACAAAGGGTCAAGCCGAAACGGTTGCTTGAAGCAGGTTTTGAGTTTAAGCATATCGAAGTTAAAAAAGCCTTGAAGGACATAAAATCTCAAAAGAAAAAAACATGAATCTTGCCGATTATTTCCAAAATGTCAATGATATGAGTGTTTTATCTATAAGCGATGTCGAGCAACTACCAATAAATGGTTGACAAAACCTTTTTCGATAAGACAATGGTAAGCTCGATTTTATTTGGAAAAGATTAAATTATCAATCTAATATGTCACTAACTATTGCAAGGATTTCGAGGGCGTAGAAATGTATATCATACCAGCAATTGACCTAAGGGATGGAAAATGTGTCAGACTTATACAGGGTCAGTACGACCGCCAGATAAACTATGAGGATGACCCGGTGAAACAGGCCCGGGAATTCAGCTCGGCCGGGGCAAAATGGCTTCACATTGTGGATTTGGATGGAGCCAAGCTCGGCAAACCCGTTAATACCGACACAATATCAGCTATAGCAGCTTTAGGTCTGTTCAAAATCGAAGTCGGCGGCGGACTGCGTGACGAAGCATCGATACAACAACTGCTTGATATGGGCCTCGAAAGAGTAATAATCGGCACCAAAGCGGTAAGTGACTTCGAATGGTTCAGCGAAATGGCGGAGAAATTCAGCGGTAAAATTGTACTCGGTCTCGATGCCCACGGCTCAAAAGTCTCTACTCACGGCTGGACCCAGGACAGCGTCCATAATTTGTTGGAGTTCGCCACCGAAGCCGCCAAATTACCTTTAGCGGCGATTATATATACAGACATCTCCAAAGACGGCATGATGACTGGCCCGAACCTCGAAAGAACAAAAGCTCTTATTGAAATAGTAGATATGCCCATAGTCGCTTCAGGAGGAGTAAAAGAGCTGGGTGACATTCCGAAACTTATCGAAATTGGCGCCGAGGCGGCAATAATCGGCCGAAGTTTATATGAAGGCACTCTCGAACTCTCGGACGCAATTAAAGCGACAGAAAAATAAACCACCTTCACCCCGATTGATTGTTAGCCTGACGGGTCACCGTATGGATAGTTCAATCACTTTACTCGGGGGGTTCGAATTTGTAGCCGATTTCTCTGATAGTATGAATGAAAGTCGGATTGTGCGGGTCGGGTTCGATTTTGTTCCGCAATGTGGTAACAAAACGGTCGATGCTCCGGGAGCCGATAAAGCTGTCATAACCCCAAACCATATTCAGTATATCATCACGGGTAAGCGCCCGGCCAGGCTTCTTGACAAAATATTCCAATAATCCGAATTCCTTCGGTGAGAGTTTAATTTCTTTTCCTTTGCAGGTAAGTTTTCTGGCGGGAATATCAAGCCGATAGTCTCCGAACTCGTAAATATCCTGTTCGGTTTGCCGGCTTCGTC
>DAOUVA010000405.1 GCA_030667885.1 Phycisphaerae bacterium | reverse complement strand
CTGCCTATTATTAACGAAAAACAATGGATGGTAATACGCTATGTTAACAGAAAAAATGCTGTCTAAGTTGTCAATCCTCACTTTAATCTTTGGCCTGATAGTCATCTCCTCTGTCTATGCGGACGACCAGCCGCAGTGGGGCCAAAAGTATTCCCGGAACATGGTCTCTGACGAAACTAACCTGCCTGATAGCTTTGACCCGGCCACCGGTAAAAACATAAAGTGGATAGCAGACCTGGGCACGGAAACCTACTCAACGCCCGTAGTCAGCGGCGGCAGGGTGCTGATTGGCACGAACAACAATATCCCGCGCAACCCCCGGCACAAAGGAGACCGCGGCGTCTTATTTTGCCTGGACGAAAAAGACGGCAGCCTCTGCTGGCAACTTGTCGTCCCAAAGCTGATACCCGACCTCTATCGGGACTGGCCCAGGTCCGGCATCTGCTCACCGGCTACGGTCGAAGGAGACAAAGTTTATATCGTCAGCAATCGAGGCGAAGTGATGTGCCTTGACCTCAACGGCCTGGCCAACGGTAATGACGGACCATACAGGGACGAAGCCCGGCACATGACACCGCAAAAAGACAAACCTCTTGAACTGTCCAAAACAGACGCCGACATTATCTGGCTGTTCGATATACGAAACAGTGCGGGCGTTCACCAGCACGACAGCGCCCATAGTTCGATTCTCTTACACGGCCAATACTTATACGTCAATACCAGCAACGGCATCAACGACAAACACGAAATCATTCCCGCACCCGATGCCCCGAGTCTGATTGTCCTGGACAAAAAGACAGGACGCATCGTAGCTCAAGACAACGAACAGATCGGCCCCCGAATATTCCATTGCACCTGGTCGTCTCCCGCTCTGGGTGAGGTAAATGGCCGCCCGCTGGTATTCTTCTGCGGCGGGGACGGTATCTGCTACACCTACGATGCATTAAAACCCACATCCCAATTGCAGCAACCGCAGAAAATAAATAACATCTGGAAGTACGATGGCGACCCCGATTCACCGAAAGAAAATGTGCATCGCTTCATGAAAAATCGCAACATAAGCCCGAGCAACATCAAGAGCATGCCCGTCTTCCACGAAGGCCGCCTCTATATTACCCATGGAGGTGACATCTGGTGGGGCAAGGAGCAATCATGGCTCAAGTGTGTCGATGCCACAAGTTCCCGTGAGCTTTGGTCGTATGAGCTTAGCAAAGGTCACTGCTGCTCGACGCCATCTGTCCACAACGGCCTGGTCTTTGTCGCGGATTGCGAGGGATACATCCACTGCATAGATGCCAAAACCGGAAAGCCGTACTGGACCCACGATATCGAAAATGAAATATGGGCTTCGACACTTGTCGCCGATGGAAAAGTCTATATTGGTACCCGGCGCGGGAATTTCTGGGTATTCGCCGCCGACAGGAACAAGAAGATCATCAGTTCGATTAAGCTGGACAGCCCCATAAACGGCTCACCCGTCGCCGCCAATGATGTGCTATATATTGCTACGATGAAGAAACTCTACGCTGTGAAGCAATCAACAGAATAGACTGGATAAATCCTGCCTGTGGAATAGAAGGCAAATAATTCGCAGGATAACTATAAAAGCCCGGCAATAACAGCTTATAAGGAGAATATAATGAAACGCATCAATTCTTTTCTGCCCACTCTCGTTCTTGGACTTGCCCTGACACTCACTTATAGCACCTTAGCACCGGCCGCTAACATCATTGCAGAACAATGGACCCGTTTTGAGAACACATTAATTAGTACAAGAGATTACGACAATCCTGTGCAGGATATTAAAGTACGGGTTGAATTTACTTCGCCCAGTGGAAACAAAAGAACATTCCTTGCCTTCTGGGATGGTGGCCGACTATGGCGTATGCGATTTTCGCCGGACGAACCGGGCAACTGGACTTACAGAACTGCCTGCTCGGACAAAAATAATAATGGGCTTCATAACCAGATCGGCTCATTTCAATGTAAACAATACACCGGCGTTCTTCCTCTTTTCAGGCATGGAGAATTGCGCCTCTCTGAAAATCGGCGATACTTCAAGCACTTCGATGGCACTCCTTTTTTCTGGCTGGCCGATACCGTCTGGTGCGGCCCGGCACTTTCCGAACTGAATGACTGGAATATTTTCCTCAATGATCGTCTGTGGAAAGAATTTACAGCTATCCAGTTCGTAATGACCCAATGGCGTATGACCAAAACAGACGCCGAGGGAAATCCCACTTTTACAGGCAAGGAAAAAGTCACCGTCAATCCTGCGTATTTCCAGCGATTGGACAAATATATCGACGCGATTAACGACGCAGGACTTGTCGCGGTACCGGTTCTGCTCTGGGCAATCCGCGGCGATGAAAACCCCGGCTACTATTTACCCGAAGACCAGAAAATTGTCCTGGCCGAATACATGATAGCAAGATACGGTGCTCATCAGGTAATATGGTTCCTCGGCGGCGATGGCAATTTTAGCGGCGAGAATGCCCAAACATGGAAGAATGTAGGCCGTGCGGTGTTTAACAAAGACCAGCATCGCCTGGCTACAATGCATGTCATGGGAAGAAGCTGGGTCGGAAAAGAATTCCGCGGCGAGCCGTGGTTCAGTTTCATAGGTTATCAGAGCGGACACGGTGACGATGAAAAAACCTTCCGCTGGCTAAACCAGGGCCCGCCCGCAACAGAGTGGAGCAACAAACCCGACCTGCCCGTAATTAATATCGAACCTAACTACGAAGCACACAACGGTTACACTTATCGAAAAGTCCACGACGACCATTCCGTCCGTCGCGCAGCTTACTGGAGTTTGCTTGTCTCTCCGACGGCAGGCGTAACCTATGGCGGCCAGGGAATCTGGGGCTGGCACACAAAGGTACAGGCCCCGGCCAATCATATCAGCACAGGTCTCGGCTCACCATGGTTCATCGCGAAAGACCTTCCAGGCGCATTGAGCATGAAATACCTCTGCCAGTTCTTCAAGTCAATCGAATGGTGGAAGCTGGTCCCTGCTCAGGAAATTATCATCGATCAGCCCGGAGCAAAAGACGCCTCGAAATTCATCGCTGCGGCAAAATCAAATGAAGGCGACATAGCTGTGGTATATCTGCCTGAAGGCGATTCCGTAACGGTAAAAACCGAATCACTCAACAAAACAGCAACCGCTCGCTGGTACCATCCCCGCACAGGCGGCTGGCTCAGCGCCGGCACAATCGAACAATCCCCACAGACTTTCAAGGCCGCGGACAAAAACGACTGGATCCTGTTGATTGAAGCAAATTAAGAGATTGGCTTTATAAGGACAAAATATTATGAAAAACGATATCATCCACAAATCAAACGTCGTTTTCAATGACATCCAGGCGTTACGGCAGGGCGATGCAATGGACCGCCGCGAATTCCTGAAAAAGATTGGCTGCGCCGGGCTCGCTCTTGCCGCCGTTGGACAGCAGGCATCCGCACAACAGGTCGATGAAATACCCAAACGTGTTCTCGGGCGAACAAATGAAAAAGTCTCTATCCTCGGACTCGGCACGGCCCCGGCGGGAGAAGGCCCCGTTGATGTCCAGGAAGGTATTAAAATCTTCGGCGAAGCTATCGACCGTGGAGTTACCTACATCGATACCGCAAGGATATATGGCAATGCCGAGGAAATACTCGGGCATTTAATTCCAAAACGCCGCGACAAGCTGTTTGTAGTTTCAAAAGTCTCGACCGACAACGCAGAAAGGGCGGAGCGTTCCCTGGCCGAATCACTGCGCCTGCTTAAAACTGATTACCTCGATCTCGTCCACATTCACAGCATCGGCGGCAAAAATATCGACCGCGTCCTCGCTAAGGACGGCGTCCTCGAATATCTGCTGAAGCAGAAGGAAGCAGGCAAGATACGTTTCATTGGAATATCAGGGCACAACAGGCCGCCCAATTTCGTCCGTATGCTCAAGACCGACCAGATTGATGTGATTATGTGCGTGATGAATTATGCTGACAGAAACATTTATGATTTCGAAAGTAAGGTTTTACCCGAAGCAAGAAAACGCAACGTCGGCTGCGTCGCTATGAAGGTCTATGTCGGGATTAAAGGCGGCTTCCGCAATCACAGAAGCGGCTACGTAGGCTGTGTCACCGAGCCTGCCCATTTGCCAAACGCAATGGCTTACGCCCTCGACCTCGAAGGTGTCAGCGTAGCAGTGGTCGGCCCCTATACGGTTGAGCAGTCAATACAGAACGTACAGTTCGCCCGGAAATACAAGCCGCTCTCCAACGAGCAGCGCACCTCATTGTTAGAGTACGGTAGAAAACTGGCGCCAAGTCTTGGCCCGCGGTATGGAGCGATAACATAAAACTGATACGTTTCGGCTGCGATGGTCGTGAAACAGCAAAATTAAATCATTGGAAACGTTGGATGGTAAAAAACAAAATTCTACTTTGGACAACCGTTACAATCTTGATGATTTCTTTGCCGGTTTTGGCTGATGATTGGCCCCAATGGCGCGGGCCGTCTTTTAATGGTTCCACCAACGAAATAAACATCCCTGATTCCTTCAGTAAAACCGAAGGCGTCGCCTGGGTCAGCCCGTTGCCAGGCCCCAGTGGCGCAACTCCTATCATCTGCAACTCCCGGATTTTCGTCAGTTCAACTGTCAGAGGAGAAGCAAATTTTGTCGCCCTTTGCTTTGATGCCCGCAACGGCAGGCAGTTAT
>DAOUVA010000007.1 GCA_030667885.1 Phycisphaerae bacterium | reverse complement strand
CCCAAGACTGTACGAAGGAATCGAAACTATCGCCGGATGTTTAAGGCCTGAGCTTTTTGAGAATTGAAATAATGAAAGAGTTGCTGACACCAAAAAAGTTGATTATTAGGACAGTATCAGCACTTATAGTACTCATAGCGGTGATGTTCGCCTGCTCTCTGATTGGCACCGAGAGCATTTCTCTAAAAACCGCATTTGAAGGGCCCGGCACGCAGGGGGCAAATCCTGACTATCAAATTTTCGTGGAGTTCAGGTTACCTCGGATTATTCTCGCCTGTCTGGTCGGTGCAGCCCTGGCATGTTCGGGTGTCGTTTTCCAGGCGCTATTGCGCAATCCTCTTGCCGATCCATACATATTAGGCATATCGAGCGGAGCGGGTTTGGGGGTGATAATCGCAGTTATCAGCGGGTTCGACTGGATGCTTTGGGGACGCTCACCTATAGCTTTTTTCGCATTTGTAGGTGCATTAGGAACAGTCTGGCTGGTTTGGTTTATCGGCCGCCTCACGGGTAAGTTTCACGTAACCGGCCTGCTGCTTGCAGGAGTTGTGGTAAACGCCTTCTTTTCGGCGGTTATTATGTTCCTTACATCAATCGCAAAAAGCCAACAAGTATATTCAACAATATTCTGGCTTATGGGTAATATAACGGAGGAAAGTTTTCTTGTGGTGTGGCTGGGAACAGGATGTGTAATCGGAGGGATATTAGCGTTATTCTACATAAGTCCACAGTTAAACGCTCTTAGCTTCGGCGAGGAAGATGCCAGAAGTATGGGCGTAAACATCGCCAGAACTCAGCTAATCGCTTTTGGGATTGCAGCGGCCATAACAGCCGTCGCAGTCAGTTTGAGCGGATTGATAGGATTTGTAGGTCTGCTCGTACCGCATGCAGTCCGGCTGGTTTTCGGCCCCGACCACCGTCAACTGCTCCCTCTGAGCGGTATCGTCGGGGCGATATTCCTGGTAATTGCTGATACATTGGCACGGGTTATCATCGCTCCGGCACAGTTGCCGGTTGGAGTGGTAACAGCCATCCTCGGCGGGCCGTTTTTCCTGGTCCTTTTAGTCAAATACAGTAGAAAAGTTAGCTGGTTAAAATGAGCGCTATTATAGAGGTTAAAAATCTAAGCTTCGGTTATACACCGCAAAACACAATTTTGAAAGACATCAGCTTCGAAATCAAAGCGGGGACATTTCTGGCAATAGCCGGTCCCAATGGAGCCGGTAAGAGCACGCTGCTTAACCTGCTGTGTGGAGCACTAAAACCAAAATCCGGAACCATAAAAATTGACTCGATACCAATAGAATCATACAACTGGGAAGCTCTTGCCGGAAAAGTGGCGGTCGTCAGGCAGGAATTTGTGCCAGTATTCGGCTTTTCTGTAATAGAAACGGTTTTAATGGCAAGAACGCCATATTTCGGGACATTCGGGTTCGAGAACAAAACAGACAAACAGATAGTTGATGAAGCGCTCGAGGCGACCGACACGGCCCAGTTTGCCTCGCGTCCCCTTGGAAGCCTCAGCGGTGGTGAGCGACAGCGGGTATTTATCGCAAGGGCGCTTGCGGCAAACAGCCCCGTTTTGCTTTTAGACGAGCCTACGAGCTTTCTGGATTTGAAACATCAGGTTGGCATATATGACTTGCTCAAAAGCACACAACTGGAAAAAGGCAAGACGATTGTGGCTATAACGCACGATATCAACATGGCAGCTCAATATTGTGACGAAATTTTACTTCTGGGCACCAATAACGATTATCATATCGGCCAAACCAAAGATGTTTTTTCCCCGGAGCAAATAGAAAAGGTCTTTGGCGTCAGGACATTCGTAGGCAGTCTCGGCAGGGAAAAATTCTTTATTCCGCTGGGAAAATTTGCAAAAGACAGCGACCAAATCACCGATAAACATATATAAGAACAATGGGCGGCTAACGTAACCACTTATTAAATAAGACGTTAAGGCTTCTCGGGCAAATTATCTTGAACAATCTTATTGTAGTAGCTATACTTTTGCCGCTCGAACAGTAGCCTTTGGATAAAAACAAATACTACTATACATAATACACTTTAAGGTGTTATAATAAGATTTTGTACAAACAGTAAAACTTAGTAGTAAGAAAGGTAAACTATCAAGTGGCACAGAAACGCAAAAAAGCATCAAGAGCAAAAGTGAGTTCTACACGGACAAAGAAACGCTCGCTGACTTCAGCCGACATGAAGCATTTTAGGCAAATACTTTTGGAAAAGCGCAGGGAAATCCTGAACAATGTAAACGATATTGAAGGTGAAGCCCTGAAGAAATCCCGAATGGACGCATGCGGTGACTTGTCAAGTATGCCAATCCATATGGCGGATATCGGAACTGATAACTACGAACAGGAATTTGCTTTGGAACTGATGGACGGTGAAAGGAAACTGCTCAGAGAAATCGACGAAGCACTCGAACGTATCGAAAATCAAACTTATGGCGTCTGCGAAAGCACCGGCAAGCTGATACGAAAGGCCCGCCTTGAAGCTCAGCCATGGGCCAAGTACTGTGTCGAACATGCACGAATGCTGGAACAGGGCCTTGTGCAAGAAGAATAAATATAACAATTTATATTAATATGAAACACAGATGTCCTGTCTGCAATAAAATCGTTCAAGAATCAATTCAAGAACACTCTAAAGAAGCCATGTTCTTTCCCTTCTGCTCCAAACGTTGCAAGTTTATAGATTTAGGCGAGTGGCTGGATTCCGAATATAAATTCGTTTCCGGACTACAACCACAAGATTCGGACGAACCATCGGGAACATCCTCTGATGGCGTCTCTGACAAGCACTAAATAACAGCACAATAACAAAATCTTATAAAATCTGTTGAAACCTACCGATAATACGTTATAAATATTTTCGGTTATTCTTCACCAGACCAATATCGATTGTAACCTTGTAGGAAGGAAGCAAAATGGTCAGCGAAAGTAATTCCTCAATAGTTTTTGAAGGACTTCTTTTTCCGAAAATATTCCGCACTTTCCGAATGGCCATTCAGCCAACCAAATTGATAATTATTTTCTCTGCACTGATCATTATATGCCTGGCCGGGTGGATTATGGACCGCAGCGAAACAGTAGCCTGCAAACGAAACGCTAAGGGGAAAATAATAGAAACAGAGTTACAAATTTATATGGACAATCAAAGCCAAATAAAAGAATACATAGAAACAAACCGTGTAGAAAGTCGTGGTACGGGAGTATTTTCAACACTTTGGCACTTCACTGCCGAAACATTTCAGGCTTCAGTAGATTCGGTATTTGAATTAAAAATCAAGGGTGTCGGAAGAAATGTCAAAGATTATTTCAAGGCGGCGGGATGGGCGTTAAGGCACCACTTTATTTATTGTATAATCTTTTTTGTGATATACCTTTGTGTAATTTCCATCGCAGGTGGAGCTATCTGTCGAATCGCCGCTCTTCAGTTTGCCCGTGGTGAAAAACCAGGTCTCACTGAAGCCCTGCGATTCAGTACACAAAGATTCACAAGTTTTTTTCTCGCCCCATTGACACCCATAGGCATAATCATCGTCCCAGTATTATTCATCTTTGTCCTCGGACTGATAGGCAATATTCCCCGTGTTGGAGAGTTGATAATAGGTATCTCCATGCCGTTAGCTTTAATTTCAGGGGCGCTTATCACGGTCGTTTTAATAGGTATATTCGCAGGATTCAACCTGATGTTCCCCGCTGTAGCATATGACGGCTCCGACTGTTTTGATTCGATAAGCCGTTCCTTTAGTTATGTCTATGCAAAACCCTGGCGAATGGGTTTTTACACAACAATAGCCGCTGTATACGGGGCAATTAGTTATACATTTGTCCGTCTTTTCGCATTTATACTGCTGTTTGCTACACACCTTTTCCTGGAACTTGGTATCTGGGTGGAAATCGAAGATGTCAGTAAACTTACAGCAATCTGGCCAAAACCGACACTTACAAAACTGATTGACTATTCAGATATAGCAACAACCAACTGGACAGAATCAATAGCGGCCTTTTTGGTGTACTTATTTTTGCTGGCCGTTGTGGGTTTAGTAGTTTCTTTCATAGTAAGCTTTTATTTCTCTGCCAATACCATAATCTATTCGCTTATGCGCTACAAAATTGACAATACTGCTATAGAGGATATTTATACATATTTTGACGAAGCTGAAATTGAGCCGGACACAACGGAATCTAAGACTGAACAAAACCCACCGGATTAATCATCTGAATCCTCAACAATCACCTATATTCGATAACATTTTTGTTTCGAAAATAAGTGTTAAATTCCGAGATTCTTTTGAATTCCGGTTTTTTTTCTTCCGATTAACGTTAGAAAGCAGATTTTTACCAATTGATTACATTATAGTTCAGAGTACGTCAGATAAAAAATCGTCGTATTGAGAAATATGTCCGAGATAGACACAAATCCCAGACTAAATACAAATAACAAACATCCAGTAGAATCTCCAGCTTCCCTACCGGCATGGCTGCTGCGTTACCGCAGGCCTTTGATTATGCTTGCTCACATAACTGCTTTCGCTTCTTCTTTGATGTTATCCTTCCTGGTGATTCACAACATGAATTTTGAAAAACCCGGCTGGGTGGATATATATCCAACTTTGTTACTGTTTTTTCTTATCGTGAAGCTGTCTGTATTCGGGTTTTTCAAGCAATATCGCGGTTGGTGGCGCTATGTCGGGATTTCTGACCTTCGCGGGATATTGTGGGCTTCATTCGTAAGTACATTAATTATCGTCTTTGTATGGTTTGTAACCGCCAACATCGAAGCGGTTCGCGCAAATATACCCCCGGACCTTCACAGACCAGCAGAAGGTGTATGTATAGCCGACATGTTTGCCACCATTGTGCTGCTAAGTGGATTACGGATAATAATACGTCTATACTATGAGGAGTTTCGAACTTCAGAAGCAGGCCGATTGAAACGATTTCTTATTGTCGGGGCAGGCAATGCAGGCGAAGCACTGCTTCGAGAAATGCACCGTATGACCGTAGCCGAGTATGAGGTTGTCGGCTTTATTGATGATGACCCCGCTAAAAAAGGCACAAATATTCATGGAATACCTATTCTTGGTACTGTTGAGCAACTGCCGGAAGTTTGTCAGGAGCGAAACATCGAAGAAATTGCCATCGCAATCCCCTCGGCAAGTCATCAGCAGCTCAGACGCGTAATCCAGGTATGCGAAGGTACAAAGATTCGCTTCCGTACGGTGCCTTCAATTACGGATATAGCCTCGGGCAAGTTTCGTGTCTCCCAGATTCGAGATGTTGATATCAATGATTTATTAGGCAGAGAAGCTGTGCAGCTTGATCTGGACCTTATAGAAAACTTTGCACGAGACAAAACAATTCTGGTTACCGGCGCCGGCGGTTCCATCGGTTCGGAAATGTGCAAACAGCTATGCAATTTCAATCCGAAGCTGCTTTTGCTTGTCGAGCAGGCGGAAAATCCACTATTCTATATCGAGCGTGAATTGTGCACGCAATTTCCCGCGGTCTCCATAAAAGCGATTATTTGTGACATTACCGACAAAGCCCGAGTGTGTGAAATTTTCGAAAATTATAAGCCGCAGGTTGTTATTCACGCCGCTGCCCATAAGCACGTACCTTTGATGGAGCTTAATGCCGGCGAAGCCATCAAAAATAATATTGTTGGTACACAAACGGTCGCCGATGCGGCAGATAATAACGAAACGACCAACTTTGTAATGATCAGCACCGACAAAGCCGTTAATCCAACCAGTATAATGGGCTCATCAAAGCGAATTGCAGAAATGTATATCCAGGACCTCAACAGAACCAGCAAAACTCACTTTGTAACTGTTCGCTTCGGTAACGTTCTTGGCTCTGACGGCTCAGTAGTACCAATCTTCAAAAAACAAATAGCCCGGGGCGGCCCGGTGACTGTTACTCATCCGGAAATGAAACGCTATTTTATGACCATACCCGAGGCAAGCCAGCTCGTGCTTCAGGCGGCAACAATGGGAAAAGGCGGGGAAATCTTTGTCCTTGATATGGGCGAGCCGGTGAAGATTATAGAACTGGCCAGGGAACTTATTACGCTCAGTGGTTTCAGGCCCGAAGAAGATATTGAAATCACTATCACTAAACCCAGACCCGGCGAGAAGCTGTTTGAGGAACTGCGAATAGAAGGCGAAGACATGCAGCGTACGAGACATCCCAAAATCAGCATATGGAATAATGTTCCGATGAACCGTGAGAGGCTTCTTGCCGGTATAAACGAGCTGATAAATATTGCCAAAGTACAAAACCACCGCCAAATAGTTGACAAAATCAAGGAACTCGTACCGGAATATATTGGCCGGACTACTACCTCCACAGAACCCACCAATGCTTAAGAACACCCCCCAAAAGGAAGCTTGTGACTTGTACTCTTAATGCTCTTTAATGCTCTAATTATGGTATCCGCTTGTCGGTTAGTTTGCTGGGCTTATCAAGCAGCATAAACGTATCTACATCTTCCATCATCTCCTGATGGTTAATACGAAGAGCCCTTTTATGCCTTCTGTGCCCTTCAGCCGCAGTCTCACCCATCTGATCATAAGATCTAGAGCTACACCCCAAAGGCACAAAAAACAAAGCACACAAAACAACAACTTGCATTACTTTCCACGCAGAAATGCTTTTCATCATAATTCCCTCGTTTGAAATCCTACATCCTGGCTACAGTTATCGGGCGGGTCTTATTTACAGACCAGCCTGTGTCTTTATTATTTAAGGGGTAAAAAACACACCCCTAACTGGTCCTATTATAACAGCCGCCAATGTCATTGTCAAGCCCATTGCCAATTTCAAACCCCTATTACACGGATTATTTCCCATTTGTAGTACTTCAAACGGGATTTTATGTCTTATTTTCTAATCCGCCCAGCACAAAATTGCTCCTTTGCACATAAAATAATCCCCCCTGGAAATACCATAAAAAGTCTTATTTTGGCCCACAAAAAGGCTTTTATTCTGAAATTGCACCTCTTATATGCCGATAATCCCCTTAATCAGGTGGAATACGATATAAGACCGGATTAAAATGGGAAAGAACGACTCGGAAGCTCACTATTTTAGCAAGGGCTGAGAGATTAAAGGACGTCTCTCATAAGTGGGCTTGACTATACTTGAATAGCGATAAACTAGTTATCAACAAGCAGGAGCACGAGCAGGGGGCATATTGCTATGGTTGATAACAACCATAGTAACCAAATGTCTAAACGAAATAATACGAAGAACGAGACAATGGCAGCCAAGAAACACAAAAAAAAGTCCGCCACTAAGAAAAAGGCCAAAGAAGAAACGCATGAGCTGGATAAGGCTAATGAAAAGCTCCATCTGGAACTAACACGGCATAAGCGAGTGGAGGAAACACTTGAGCATAAGGAAAACCTGTTGCAGATGATTATACACGCAACCGGTGAGGCGATGATATCAATCGGAAATGATGGTTTAATAACCTTGTTCAATCCAGCAGCAGAAGAGATGTTTGGCTACAAGAAAGAAGACATGCTCGGTCAACCTCTCGACCGTCTGATGCCCGAGCAATACAGACATCATCACAGTCAATATTTACAAAGCTATTTCGTCACAGGAAAGCCAGACGGGATAATCGGCAGTACAGTCGAACTGCCGGCCTTACGGAGTGACGGACATATATTCCAGATAGAAATGTCTCTTTCGGCCGGCTCGCTCGGAGACAAACAGTTTGTAATTGCTGTCGCCCGGGACATCACCGAACGCAAACAAACCGAGATATGCCAGGATGAACTGCTCAAAAAAGTGGATAATATTAACAAAGAACTCAAGGATTTCGTATCTATAGTCTCGCATGATCTGAAGGCACCGCTGCGCGGGATTAAGACCTTAGCCAACTGGATATTATCCGACTGTTCGGACAAACTCGGTGACCAGGCCAATGAACAAATGAATTTACTTCTTGAGCGCGTAGAGCGAATGTACAGCCTGATTGAAGGCACCCTTCAATATTCAAGGACCGGCCGGTCACAGGAAAAACAGGTGCAGGTCGAACTACATAAATTTGTTCCGGAAATAATAAATATGGTCGTTCCGCCGGAAAATATTACAGTTACAATAGAAAACGAACTGCCAGTAATTGAATGTGAAGAAACTCACATCATGCAGCTTTTCCAGAATCTGCTCAGTAACGCCATAAAATATATGGACAAACCACAGGGCTGGATAAAAGTCGGCGTTGTCGAACAGGACGGCTTCTGGAAATTCAGTGTCGCCGATAATGGTCCCGGCATAGAAAAAAAGCACTTCGAAAAAATCTTCAAAATATTCCAGGCATTGCCGACCTCTCCTAATTTCGAAGGGACGGGCGTCGGGCTTACGGTGGCGAAAAAAATTGTAGAATTATATGAAGGCAGAATCTGGATCGAATCAAAAGTCGGCGAAGGAAGCACATTCTTCTTTACATTGCCAAAACAGAAAATGGAAGCCAAGAAATGAGAAGCTCCAAGCCAATATTGCTCGTTGAAGATGACAATGTGGATGTCATGACTGTCAAGCGTGCGCTAAAAGATCTGAATATTAAAAACCAGTTGGTTAGTACAGCCAATGGTGAAGAAGCCCTGGAGTATCTAAAAAATAACGGCAATAAAAAACCGTGTATCATCCTCCTGGATTTGAATATGCCGAAGATGAACGGCATCGAATTTCTACAAATCGTAAAAGCAGACGATATCCTGAAAAAGATACCTGTCATAGTCCTGACTACATCCAGCCAGCAGCAGGATATTGCCGAAAGCTTTAAGCTCAGTATTGCCGGCTATATAGTCAAATCTGTTGATTATGCCGAGTTCACCGAAGCAATAAGCACCATTAACATGTATTGGACTTTAAGCAAACTACCGTCGAATGGAGATTAATATTATGGAAAACACAAGACATAAAGTTCTGTTCATCGAAGACAACCAGCTCGACCAGATGGCTTTTAAGCGGTTTTTGAACGAGAATGATATCCCTTATGATTGCATAATCGCCAGCTCTGTTTCTGAAGCCCTGCAAGCGTTGGATTCCAACCAATTTGATATCGTAATTACCGATCATGCACTCGGAGACGGTACAGCTTTTGAAATCCTGAAGTCAGTTAAGAATATCCCAGTAATAATTGTCACTGGAGCCGGTGATGAGGATACGGCCATCAAGGCCTGGAAGGCCGGCGCTTATGATTATCTGATAAAAGACCTCGACCAAAACTATCTCAAAGCCATTACGATAACCGTCGAAAACGCTATAAGTCACAAAAAGGCAGAAAAGAAACTCCAATTGCTCTCTGGCGCTGTTATGAGCACCGATGACAGTATCTATATCGCCAATATGCAAGGAAAGATTGTCTTTGTTAATAAGGCATTTTGCAAAACATATGGGTATAAGGAGGAGGAGATTATCGGGGAAAACAGCACTGTCCTCTGGGTAGGAAAACAGCAAACCGAAAATACCAGAAGTGTTTTCCAGACGCGAACTGTTGGAAGCTCCTGGGAAGTCGGCTTCTACCACAAACGAAAAGACGACGGCGTATTTCCAATCTCCCTTTCCAGGTCAACCATTAAAGATTCGAACGGAAACGAAGTTGCGATTGTCGGCGTAGCTCGCGACATATCCGAGCGAATACTTATAGAAGATGAACTCAGGAGTGAGAACCAGGCCTTGAAGAAACAAACCAGGGAACTGAAAGAAAAGCTCGGGATGGAGCATAGCTGCACGGCCACCGATACTTAGCACCTTGAGAAATTCCAGTTTTATAGGCGATATGACGGTTAGAGAAAAAATCGAGGAAACCAAACATATCTTTTATTGAATGTATAAAATTACATAATGACTGAAAACAGAAACAGACTACAACATAGTGAATTGGTCGAGAGCAGGATAAGACATAGTTGCACCAATCCTTTACCTGCCACATCCCGAAACTGGCTGGAAGTAGGTGATGTAATGACTGAAGATATCGCTACGGTCTGCCCGGGAGCCTCCGTAGTTTCAGCCGCTAAAATCATGTCGGACAAAAACATATCCTGTATCATTGTTTCAGTAAATGGGGATTTATCAGGTATTATTACAGAAACTGACCTTCTGAAAAAGGCCGTAGCTGAGGGAAATGATTTCCGCAAGATGACTGCAGAGCATATAATGTCCACCCCTGTCCGCAGCCTTGACCGTAATCTTTCAGTACTGGACGCCAGCAGAATCATGGAAACCGAAAACATCAGGCGGCTTGTCATTGTGGAGGATGAACGGCCAGTAGGCATCTTAACGCAAACGGATATCGTCCGAGTCCTGACATCTTACAGCATGTGGAAGAATGTCGAAGAACTCATGACATCCGATGTAGCCGCGATATCAACTTCGGCAACTGTTAAAGAGGCCGCAGATGTAATGGCTTCTCGAGACATCTCCTGTCTGGTTGCTATGGCTAACAATGCTGTTGCAGGCATCTTTACCGAGCGAGACCTTCTCAAAAGAGTTATTGCTTTGAAGCGCAATCCATCTAAGACTATTTTAAAAAACGTAATTACTTCTCCTGTTGTGAGCGTACCTTCCAACTACTCTATTCCAAGTGCCAGCAAAATGATGGAAAAGATGAAAATTCGCCGGCTGCTTGTTATGGATGACCAAAATCTGCTGGGAGTAGTAACTCAGACCGATATCCTCAAGGCCATCAAAGGCAGACTCCAGGAAGAAGAAGAAAACTACTTCGAACTTCTGAACAAATCCCGCAACTGTATTTATATAGTCGATTTGAATAATAATACAATCTATGTTAATCCCGCCCTAATGGAATTGCTTGAGGTAACCAATCCGGAGGATCTCATAAGTAAACCGTTCCTGCCGGAACGATTCTGGGACAATCCCAAGAAGCGAGACCATATTTTAGGCCAGCTCAAGAAAGCAAGCGTTGAGGTTCATGACCTGACTCTGAGAACCACTAAGGGTAATCAGCTATTCGTTACTTTGTTTTCAAGCCGCACCAAAAACATCAAAGGTCAAACCAGTGGAAGCCAGGGCGTTCTTTACGACATCACTGCAAAAAAGGAGCTGGCAAATCTCAGAGAAATGGAACAAAAATTGCGCAGAAGCGAAGACCTGTTGAGAGGAACTCTTGAGTCCACCGCAGATGGAATTCTGGTTATTGATGAAAAAGGCCGTATCAGTCATGTAAACAACAGATTTGTAAAGATTTGGAATGTTCCTGAAGAAATATATAAGCAGGAAAATGACCAGAAACTTTTTGAGCATATTGGCTGCCTGTTAGAGAATTCATCCGTCTTTCTTGATAAGCTGCGAGCTTCCTGTCCTGATAACCAGAGCAGTTCCGACATCCTGCACTTAAAGGAAGGAAAGATTTTAGAAGTATCTTCCCTGCCATTGATTCGAGAAGGAAGATTTGCAGGACAAGTTTGGAGTTTTCACGATATCACTAAGCAAAAGCAAGCAGAAGAGGCGCTGCATAAAGCCCACGATGAGCTGGAAGTTCGGGTTGAGCAGCGCACAGTGGAACTGGCCAGAGCCAACAAAGTCATGGAGTCCGAAATCACCGAGCGCAAGAATGCCGAGCAGGCTCTGGAATTGCTCAATAAAGATTTGGAATCTACTATCAACGAGTTACAGCGTACAAATAAGGAACTTCAGGAATTTGCATACATAACAGCCCATGACTTAAAGACACCGTTACGGGGAATCGGGACCTTAGCTGACTGGCTATCGACAGATTATGCTGATAAGTTCGATGAAGAAGGCCACAAACAGGTTAAGATGCTCGCCGAAAGAGCCAAGCGAGCGGATAGACTGGTCGATAGTGTCCTCCGGTACTCCAGTGCCGGACATGAGGAAGAACAAAACGAGAACGTGGATTTGAACATAGCACTACCTGAAATAATTTGTGAGATTGAACCGCCGGAAAATATCGAAATAACTGTCGAAAATAAACTGCCTGTCCTAATGTGCCAAAAAACACACATCAGTCAGATCTTCCAAAATATCATCAGCAATGCCATAAAATATATGGACAAAGAGAAAGGCCAAATCAAAGTTGGCTGTATTGAAGATGGTGGTTTTTGGAAATTCAGTATCGCCGACAATGGTCCTGGAATTGACCATAAGTACTATAAAAAGATTTTCAAGATTTTCCAAACACTTTTGCCGCCGGACGAAACTGACTCCACTGGTATTGGCCTTTCTGTTGCTAAAAAGCTCGT
This sequence comes from Phycisphaerae bacterium, assembly GCA_030667885.1. Classification (GTDB taxonomy): domain Bacteria; phylum Planctomycetota; class Phycisphaerae; order Sedimentisphaerales; family Anaerobacaceae; genus NIOZ-UU13. Next base: position 12,157 of record DAOUVA010000007.1, on the reverse strand, counting down.
TAAGCTGAACGGCGGCAGAATCTGGGTTGAGTCAAATCATGGAGAAGGAAGCACATTCTTCTTCACACTACCAAAGTCAGATGTAAAGCAAGAAGCTCCTACTGCAGAAAAAGAAGATAAAAGACACCACGAAGATTGAAGTCGGTTCCTGAGTAAAAATGGGGATTTATTAACAAAGATGGATTCTAAGAATAAAATAAAAATATTGACTTATGTGATAGCACTTTTTATCGGTACCGCAGCCGTATCCCTTTTCGTTTATAACGACATTAAGGATTTTGCGCAGGTAACTATAAATCAAAACCAGCAGCATTTATTGAACCTTGCCAAGTCCGAGAGCATCCACTTTGAAAGGTTTATTTATGACGTTCAAGGCGACCTGAAAATGCTGGCTCTGACACCGCAAATCCAAAATGACCTGGCCCACGCCCATGAACATAATCATCCGCTAAAGAATATCTCAGCCACAGAGGAATATGAGGCCGCAAAATTTATATATGACCATTTTGCCGGCAGAATCTCTGCGATATATGCAATCGATACCAAGGGAATAGTAAAATGCAGAGTGCCCCGTAAAAAAGAAATACAAGGTACTGACTATTCTGAAAAACCGGGAGTTAAAGCCGTTATAAAAAATCAGCAGCCTTATATAAGCGACTTATTAAAAACGAATTCCGGACACTATTCGATTTCCGTTTGTGTTCCGGTATTCGAGGATGAGAAATTCATCGGTATATTGCGAGCCCTGATTCATACGGAAACAATGCACGATTGTCCAAACGATAGTAAAATCGGCCAAAGAGGCTATGTCTGGATGATAGATGATAGCGGAGTAGTGATATCACACCCTACAAAAGAACATGTCGGCAAACACAAGATGGCACCAAGAAAGGACGCTTTTCCTGATTACGACTGGTTTGAACTGGAAAATATTATTGCAAAAATGACCAGCGGACAATCAGATGTCGGCAGCTACCACTCGGTATGGTGGCTGGATGAAAAGCCCGGGCTTGTCAGGAAATTGGTCGCTTTTGCCCCTGTCAGGATTGGAAATGAATTATGGTCGATAGGTGTATCGATGTGCTATGATGAAATTTCAGGTCCCATCAAAGCACATTCCAGAAATCTTTGTTTGGGGGCCGGATTCATAATCCTGCTTTTTATTTATGCAGGTATTGGATTCTATAGAGTTCAGAAAAGACAGCTTGAATTGCAGGTACGAGTTAAATCAGCAGAACAATTGAAATCAATAAACCAGAGATTACTATCAGAAGTATCCGAGCGTAAAGAAGCAGAAGAAAAGCAGGCTGAGCTTACCAAACAGGTAGAAAATATTAATCGTGAATTGAAGGATTTTGCATCCATAGTATCACACGATTTGAAGGCGCCGCTGCGCGGAATTAAGACCCTGGCCAATTGGATATTATCCGACAGCGAGAACAAGCTCGGTGACGAGGCCATCGAGCAAATGAATTTGCTTCTGGAGCGTGTCGAGCGAATGCATAACCTGATTGAAGGTGTTCTTCAATATTCCAGAGCAGGCCGGGCAGAGGAAAAACGAGTGCAGGTTAATCTTAATGACTTTGTCCCGGAAATTATCAACATGGTGGTCCCGCCGGAAAACATCACGGTTACGATAGAAGATGAACTGCCTGCCTTTGAATGTGAAGAGATTCACATTATGCAGATATTCCAGAATCTGCTCAGTAATGCAATAAAATATATGGACAAACCCCAGGGCAGGATACAAGTCGGTTGTGTCGAACAAGACGGCTTCTGGAAATTCAGAGTCGCCGATAATGGACCCGGTATCGAAGAAAAGCACTTCGAAAGAATCTTCAAAATATTCCATGCATTGCCTACCTCACCCGATTTTCAGGGAACCGGCGTAGGACTAACCGTGGCCAAGAAACTCGTAGAATTATATGATGGAAAAATCTGGATCGAATCAGAGGTTGGCGAAGGAAGCACATTCTTCTTTACTTTACCAAAGCAGGAAATAGAGGCATCGAATGAGAAGCTCCAAGCCCATATTGCTTGTTGAAAATGACGGCACGGCTACAGTTGCGCCGGGGGCATACTCCCATGACTGATGTTTATCAACCAACTGGTCGATAAAGGCTAAACAAAATCGAGTAAATGCCCTTTCTCCTACTGTCATTATTACTTGTAACCATTAAGCAAAATATTCTCAACCAATCCTCTACATACTAAATTCCCGTCACCGGTCCCATATCGCAATAAGATTTGAATTGACAGCAAAACCTTCAGATGTTTTAATTTTGTATCGATATGTCGAGTTGTGCATATCCATAGAAATATTTTGTGGGAATCAAAATCATGGACAAAAAAGAAGAACTATTGAACGCTATCCTCAAATTTACCGACAAGGGACAACTTTCAGAGGACAAAAATAGATTAACTTGTGCCGAGGCCTTTAAGCTGGCCCAAAAATATGATGTGGAAATTATTGAGATAGGACGCATTTGCAACAAGCACAATATCAAAATCTGTAAATGTCAGCTCGGCTTTTTTAAATGACACTGGAGAGGACAAGAATGTGAAGAAATTAAAAGCGAAATTCAAGCTCTGGCTCAGTACGAGAGACATCGAAGGGGTTTTCGGCGACGGCAAATGGCGTCTGCTTAAAGCCATCGAAAGCACTGGCTCACTGACCCAAGCCAGCGAATCACTCAGGATAAGCTATCGAAAGGCATGGGGTGATCTGAAAAAAGCACAGGAAGCTTTAAATGAATCCTTAGTTGAAAAACATCGAGGCGGTACCCGTGGAGGCCAAAGCGCTCTAACCAAACAAGGAAAAAAATGGCTAAAAGCTTACACGGGATTTCACAGCGACATCGAAAAAGCCGTTGAGAAGGCTTATGAAAAACATATAAGGAAAATTGCAGAATGAGCAGGACGGCAAAAATCGTACTAACTCTTGCAGCTTTGAGTTCTCTGGGTCTGGTATGGCTCATTGCTCAAGATTCACCTTCAAACCATTCGGTAGGCGAGTCTGAGCAGCTAATCATCTTTAATGCAGGCAGTCTCGCGGTTCCTTTTAAAGAGATATCGGAAGAATTTAAAGCCCGTCACCCTGGCGTTAAAATTATTCTTGAAGCAGCAGGCAGTCGAATATGCGCTCGAAAAATAGCGGACTTAAAAAGGCCCTGTGATGTTATGGCTTCAGCGGATTATACGGTAATTGATAATCTGTTAATTCCCGAGTATGCCGACTGGAATATAAAATTTGCAAGCAATGAAATGGTAATCGTTTATGTCGAGAATTCCAAGCGGGCAAATAACATTAACAAAGAAAATTGGTTTGATATATTGCTTCAAAAAGATGTAGCCTTCGGCAGGTCCGACCCAAATTCAGACCCCTGTGGCTACCGAGCACTGCTTGTAACGATTCTTGCTGAAAAATTCTATAACAGGCCCGGCCTCGTTGAATCAATCAAGTCAAAGGATCAACAATACATTCGCCCAAAGGAAGTTGATTTATTGGCACTTCTGGAAACAGGTGTGATTGATTATATCTTCATATATAGAAGTGTAGCCGTTCAACACAACCTTAAATATTTAGTGCTGCCCGATGAAATTAATCTAAAGAAAGCGGATTTGTCCGATTTTTACAAAAGCGCTTCAGTTAGTTTGACCGGTAAACAGCCGGGTACATTCATTACCAAAGCAGGTGAGCCAATAATATACGGCATAACAATACTCAAAAATGCGCCAAACCGCAAGCTTGCTATGGCCTTTTTAACCTTCCTGCTCGATGCTGATTCGGGCGGGGCCATTCTCGAAAAGAACGGGCAAAGTCTCGCGGTTCCTTCAACTACTGAAACTTTTAATAAACTGCCGGAGTCTTTGAAAATCTTCGCTCTTCCGGGAAGCGTAAAATGAAAGCTGCAACATCAAACAGAAAATACGAACCACTATCACTGTTATTTGCAGCACTTGGCGGTGTTGTGCTGCTTTTTATTATCGCACCATTGATAAGTATGTTCCTAAATTGTTCACTGCCGGAGCTTGCAGAGACCGCAAAAGACCAGGAAGTTCGAAACAGTATCTGGCTTACATTATGGACGTCGATGGCCGCAACAGCATTATTTGCCATCGCCGCTATCCCTTTTTCCTATCTCCTGGCACGAAAAGATTTTCCCCTGAAGGGTCTTATTTCCGGCATAATCGATGTTCCTATCGTCATACCGCATCCCGTGGCAGGGATAGCTTTGCTGTGTGTTGTTTCCCGCGGCACTTTCCTTGGACAAATGGCAGATAAGATGGGCTTCAGCTTTGTCGGAAGCAGTGTGGGTATCATGCTGGCAATGGCATTTGTCAGCATCCCTTTTCTCGTCAATTCTGCCCGGGACGGATTTGCTGCTGTCCCTGTTCGTCTTGAGAAGGCAGCTCTAAGTCTCGGAGCAAGCCCTTTGAGGGTATTTTTCACCATCTCGGTTCCATTAGCGTCAAGATCAATCGTCTCCGGTTTGATTTTAATGTGGGCACGAGGAATGAGCGAGTTTGGTGCCGTCCTGATTATCGCCTATCATCCGATGATTACGCCTGTATTGATACATGAACGCCTTGGAGCTTTTGGTTTAAAATACGCCCGGCCGGTAGCCGTTCTTTTCGTTTCGATATGTCTTATATTTTTCATTATATTGCGGCTTTTAGTAAGAGGTAAAGATGCTGCTCACCGTTAGGAATATTTCAAAGGCATTCAGCGGCTTCGAGATAAAGGATGTTTCCTTTGATGTCCAGCAGGGTTGGTACTTTGTTCTGCTGGGTGCTTCAGGCGTAGGGAAAAGTTTACTGCTCGAGATTATAGCAGGCCTTACCCGCCCGGACGCCGGACAAATATCTCTAAACGGAAAAGACATCACCAATGAAAAGATTCAGAAGCGTAAAATCGGCATGGTGTTTCAAAACAACACCCTATTCCCGCATATGACGGTTTATGATAACATCGCATATCCACTTCGCAGCGGATACACAAAATCTCAAATCTCAAAACGAGTAGCCCAACTCGCAGAAGATTTCGGAGTCACCGACCTACTCAATCGCAAATCCCAAATGCTATCAGGCGGAGAATCCCAGCGTGTCTCTCTTGCCAGAACAGTGGCAAGTAAACCGGATTGCCTACTTTTAGACGAACCGATATGCTCACTTGATGCTACATCCCGACCTCAGATACGTTCACTTCTACGAAGGATTAATGCCAACGGACAAACGATAATACACGTAACACATGATTATACCGAAGCAGTTTCCTTAGGCACTCATATCGCCGTTATGGAAAGAGGAATAATTGCACAGGCAGGAAAAGTTGAGGATATTTTTCAGCACCCCAAATCCGAATTTATCGCCCGATTTATCGGTATTAGAAATTTCTTTAAGGGCCATCTTGAAAAATCACACCACCAGTCAGGCTTAAAACAGTTTAGAACAAGTAGTCTTGATTTTTCAGTCCTAACCGACAGACTCGCAAGTAACGGCTTCGTTTGTATTCGAAGTGAAGACGTCACGATTCGCAATCTTGACTCAATGGCAAAGCCAACAAGCGCCCGTAATAACTTTGAAGGAACAATTGTGGATATTGTACGAGCCGGCCCTGGAATCGAAGTCATAGTTGACATTGATACAGATAAATCAAAGCTGATAAACAAAGCGAACAGCACTCCATTGGAAGTTGCTGCACTAATAAGTAACGAATCCGTAAAAACACTGAATCTGCATTGCGGAAAAAAGGTGATTGTAAGTTTCAAGGCCTCCGCTGTTAAGTATGTTGAAGAATAAGATGTTCAAGCTTGATGGAATGTTGATGATAGGTTCCGCTGGAAGTAATGTCGGCAAAACAGAGCTTGCCTGCACACTTCTGGAGAAATTCAGTAAAAGCTGTGATGTCATAGGAATAAAAGTTACTACAATAAAGGACAAAGAAGGCCGATGCCCTCGAGGCGGTGAGGGTTGCGGGGTCTGCTCTTCTCTGGAAGGCTTCTATAGCATTACCGAAGAGCTTGACAGTAGTTCCGAAAAAGACACGGCAAGACTTCTGGCTGCCGGAGCAAGCCGGGTTTTCTGGCTGCGGGTTCGAGAAGAACACCTTCTGGAAGGTATAACCGCGCTGCTGGATGTCATTGGCCATGATGCTGTTTCAATTTGTGAATCAAACTCGCTTAGGCAAGTGGTCAAGCCGGGTCTTTTTCTGATGGTCGAAAGCCACGAAACGAAAAACTGGAAAAGTTCGGCTTTAGGCGTTAAAAAATATGCAGACAGGATTGTAATTTCAGACGGCAGCAGTTTTGATTTTGATCCAAACAGGATAAAGTTTATAAACGGTAAATGGATAATAAACCTGCCGGCAACAGCAATAATTATGGCCGGCGGGGTAAGCAGCCGAATGGGTATCGACAAAAGTATGCTGTCGATTAAGGGACAATCTATCATTGAGGCAATATGCGAGCAGATTCGTGACTCTTTCGATGAGATACTAATAAGTGCCAACCAAGTGGACAAGTTCGCGTTTCTCGGCTTCAAGGTTGTCCCGGACAAAGTGCCCGAAAGGGGACCCTTGATGGGCATAGCTTCGGCTCTGGAAGCCTCGGCCAACGAATTCAATTTTGTAGTTGCCTGCGATATCCCCAAAATAAACCTAAGTTGTGTAAACAAAATGCTCACTGAAGCTATCGAAAACCGGGCGGATATAGTTATTCCGGTGACCGGTAAGGAAAAATACGAACCTCTCTTTGCTATCTACCGTAAAAGTACACTCGAAGCCATAAATAAAACGCTCTCATCAGGGAAAAACAAAATAACAGATGTTTTTACTCTGTGCACGGTTAAGTATATTGAGATGGAAGGTACGAATTGGCTCATAAACCTTAATACAATAGCTGATTATGAAGAATTTCAAAAAAAGCTGCTTTGAAGAACAAAGCTATACCGAAATGAAATCCGAATAGAGGTACGAATAACAATGGCTCATGAAGGTCTTTGGGAACAACTTGAAAAACTGGACGGCATCGAAACATCACAGCGGGCAAAGTGCCAATATCTCGAAAACCCTGCTCGTTACACTATTACCCTGCTGAACACCGAGTATGTGGTCAATCTTTCGGGCAGGAATATCTTTTACATACTGTCCGATTCTCAGCAGAAAGAGGCTCAGTTTCTCGAACAGCTTTGCATCCTTGCATATTTAATCAATGCCCGGGATTTACCGCTGGCCAACAAACTTGTCGCCGGTAACACTTTACCTGGCGGGCAGTTCTTCTTCAGAGGCCAGCACGGCCTGCCTACCAAAAAATTAGAAGAAGCCTTTGGTAACAATCCGGAACTTTTACACCAGGTTTCGGCACAGCTTGACGCCGAACGCTGCGAATTCGGCGACGCATCAATTCGCCTGAATATGCTACCTCGCTTGCCATTGACTATAGTGGTTTGGGGCCGCGATGAGGAATTTGAAGCCCGAGCTTCTATTCTATTCGACCAGACCGCAGCTTCTCAACTGCCATTAGACGCATTATTGGCAGCCGTAAATCTAACCGTTGGGGCATTGTTGAAAAAAGCTGCTGAGAGTGGTTAAAAAGTAATCGATATTCAGCAAATAGCCAAATCCGGGTAATCCTATATGATTTGAAAATATTACAGCGTAAATGCTTGACAGCTTCTGACAAAGCGGTTAGGTTATTGGCTTATAATTATATTGAATGTATTTTCACAGATATGGGAGTTTAGGCGGCCGATAAAAAGGCCGTTATTATATTCGGAATGCAGGGCTTAAAAATAGCAATTGGCGGCAAAGGTGGGGTTGGAAAGACTACAGTTTGTGCAATCTGGGCACAATTATTTGCCAAAAGCGGATTTGATGTCCTCGTTATCGATGCCGACCCCAATACTACCCTTGCTTCTGCCTTTGGCGTAGCTTCAGAACAATGCCCGGAGCCTCTTACCAGGATGAAACAGCTAATCGGTGAGCGCACCGGAACCGGCAAAGATGCGGTGGGCACATACTTCAGGCTGAATCCTAAAGTCAGCGATCTACCGGAAAAATACTCACTTGAAGTTAATGGCTTGAAGCTACTGGTCTTGGGAGCAATTACTCAGGGTGGTGCAGGATGTGCCTGTCCGGAAGGGGCATTCTTAAAAGCACTACTGACACATACTATTTTACAACGTAAGGAGTTGGTTCTGGTTGATTTGGCCGCGGGCGTTGAATTTCTGGGCAGGGCAAGTGTACAAGGTATTGACGCCTTTATATCTATTGTTGAGCCCGGAGGCAGAAGTATCGAAACAGCAAACAATATCAATAAAATGGCCAAAGATTTAGGCATTGATTGTATTGGCACAATTGCCAATAAGATTACAGAACCGGCTCAAGTGGATATAATTAAATCTCAATTGAAAGATACAGAGCTGCTGGGAACTCTTGGATACAGCCGCTCTCTACAGGAAGCCGACCTTAATCGAGCAGCCGTCTTTGGGGCCGATGCTGAAGTTACAGAGCAGCTAAAAAAAGCAAAAAACAAATTGGTAGAGCTTATTTCCGAGTCTTCTTCAAAAGCCAAGAAACAATAATTGACAACGCGAAAATTTTACATTATGAAAGTAGTTTCCCATTTTGGGACGTATGACAAAATGGAATACTGGTATTAAACTTTAGAATAGAGGTACATTTATGGACCCAAAAAAACGTAGTATTGACAAAGCGTCACAGGAAATGATAGCCCAAATGGACGAAGCAGGCCTGCAGAACGCATGGGACAGGTTTGATGCTCAATCACCACAGTGCGGTTTCGGAAAACAGGGGATATGCTGCCGTATTTGCTCTATGGGACCCTGTCGAATCACAAAAAAGGCACCAGCAGGAATATGCGGTGCTACCGCCGATACAATCGCAGCAAGAAACCTGCTTCGTATGATTGCTAGCGGGGCTGCGGCACATTACGACCATGGCCGTGACGTCGCACACACATTCAAGATGGCTATTGAGAGCGATAGCTGCGATTATACAATCAAGGATGAGTTGAAATTGAGGGAAGTTGCAGCGAGATACGGGATCAAGGTAGAAGGCAGAGACACAAAGGAAATCGGCAGCGATCTGGCTAATGCGATGTTAGCTGAATTTGGAAAGCAAGATGGAACACTTGTAAGCACAGCGGCCTATCCACCGCCCGCCAGACAAAAGGTTTGGGAAGAGTTCGGTGTAACTCCTCGTGCTATTGACCGCGAAATTGTCGAGATTATGCACAGGACACATATGGGGGTAGGCTCAGACTACAAAAATCTCATAAAACAAGGTATCCGGGCCTCTTTGGCAGATGGCTGGGGCGGATCACTTATTGCCACAGAACTTTCGGACATTCTGTTTGGAAGCCCCTGGCCGATTCGATTTGGAGCTAATCTCGGAGTCCTTGACGCAAAGAAGGTCAATATAATAGTACACGGCCACGAGCCTTCACTTTCAGATATAATTGTGGCGGTTTCGCAGGAACCAGAACTAATAAAAATGGCTGAGGATAAAGGTGCCACAGGCATCAACCTTTCAGGGATATGCTGCACATCCAATGAGATTTTAATGCGCCATGGGATACCGGTTGCCGGCAATTTCCTGCAGCAAGAATTAGCTCTGATGACCGGCGTCGTGGAAGTTATGCTGGTTGATGTGCAGTGCATTATGCCTTCGCTCGGATCTCTATCTAACTGTTTCCATACCAAGCTGATTACTACATCTCCCAAATGTAAGATTGCTGGGGCAGAGCACATTGAATTTCACGAGGATAGAGCCGTCGAAACCGCAAGAAAAATCATCACGATTGCTATTGAGAACTTTGCAAACAGAAAGGGTGAAGGCAAGATTCCAAAGGCGATGGAGCGTGGAATTGCAGGTTTTACAACAGAAAATATTTCTTACCACCTTGGCGGTCGATTTCGCTCCAGCTACCGCCCATTAAATGACAATATCATCAATGGTCGAATTCGCGGTGCCGCGGGAGTTGTAGGCTGCAATAATCCCAAGCAGGTGCACGATTACGGCCACCTTACGATGATAAAGGAACTTATCAAGAACGATGTTATAGTCGTGAGTACGGGTTGTAGTGCGTTAGCAGCCGCCAAAGCCGGCTTAATGAGACCGGATGCGGCAGCAAAATATTGTGGCAAAGGGCTGGCTGAGGTCTGTGAGGCCGTTGGTATCCCACCAGTGCTTCACGTTGGCTCCTGTGTGGATAACAGCAGGATTTTGACAATTCTATCGAATGTTGTTGCCGAAGGCGGCCTCGGCGAGGATATATCAGAGTTGCCTGCCGCAGGGGCTGCACCTGAATGGATGTCAGAAAAAGCAGTCTCAATTGGAATGTATTTTGTAGCCTCAGGTGTTTATACTGTTATCGGTGAGCCCTTGCCTATCCTTGGGGCTCCAAATTTAACACGGTATCTAACCGAAGAAATTGAAAAGGATGTTGGTGGTAAATGGGCCTTTGAACGTGACCCCATTAAAGCCGCTCATATGATGATTGAGCATATCGAAAGCAAACGCGATGCACTGGGTATCAATAAAGAGAAGGAACGCAAGCTCTATGATATGGCAGACCGCAGAGCTTTAACTTTAGAATAGAACAGTAACAAAAGCTAAAAATGTAATACAGCATATTCAGGATATTAAATTCAAAGGTAGGTTATTCTATGTCAAAAATCATCGCATCAGCAGCCATACGTGGCGCTCATAAAATAGCCAAAGAGGCAGAAGACATTTTAACAAAAGCAATCAGCGAAAAAGGTGAAGATTGCCAAGTTGAGTTCCCAAACACCGGCTACTATATGCCCATCATTTATTCTATGACAGGGATGGCAGTCGAAAAATTATCCGATTTCAAAGAAGTAATGCAGGAGATAAAAGGTTTACTGCCACCGCATGTTAATGATGATGTGTGGGTTCCCTATTTGGGCCATACCCTGGACGCCGGTATGGCAACACTTTTCGCAGAGGAGATGATCGAGGCCTGCAAGTACTTAATAGGGCCCAATCCGGTGGGCGATATCTGGCTCGGAGCGGCCGATGACATAATCCTTCGCGAACGAGGCATTCAATTTGTGGACGGTACGGCGCCCGGGTTTGCGGCCATAGTCGGCGCTGCACCGGACGTGGAAACAGCGGTTGAAATCGCCCGTAAACTACAGGAACGCAGCCTGTATGTCTTTATGTCCGGTCACAATAACGGTACCACTTTCTCTGAACAGCTTGCTGAAGGAGGCGTACAGTTGGGCTGGGAAACGCGACTGATACCTTTCGGACGGGAAATCACATCAGCCATATATGCTCTTGGTTTTGCAAGCCGGGCAGCCCTAAGCTTCGGGGGCGTCCAGGCGGGCGATTTCCGACGCAATCTGCTCTATAATAAAAACAGAATCTTCGCGTTCGTTATGGCCTTGGGTGAGGTTACCGACGAATGGTATGCCACCGCCGCCGGTGCAATTAACTATGGTTTCCCCGTCATCGCTGATTCCGACATTCCGGAAATTCTTCCTACCGGCGTATGCACATATGAGCACGTCGTATCAAATATTCCTTATGACCAGATAGTAGAAAAAGCGGTCGAAGTCCGCGGTCTTAAGGTGAAAATCACCGAAATACCAATTCCGGTCTCTGTCAGCCCTGCCTTCGAAGGTGAACGAATCCGCAAGGAAGAAATGCACTGTGAGTTCGGCGGCCAGAGAACACCGGCCTTCGAATGGCTTCGAATGCGGGATATTAGTGAGGTTGAAGACGCCAACGTTGAAGTAATAGGACCTGATTCGGATTCACTTGAACCGGGCGGAAGGCTGCCATTGGGTATCATAGTCGAAGTAGCCGGAAGAAAAATGCAGCCTGATTTCGAGCCTGTGCTTGAGCGGCATATACACACATTTTTGAACGAGGCGCAGGGATTATGGCACATGGGACAGCGGGATATTAACTGGGTGCGAATCAGCAAGGGCGCCGCAAAGGCGGGTTTCAAACTCGAACATATCGGCAAACTTCTGCATGCCAAGTTCCACGACGATTATTCGAGCATTTTAGACAAGGTACAGGTCAAAATATACACCGACGAAAAGCAGGTTGAAGAACTTCGCAAGCAGGCCCAGGCTGTGTACGCCGAGCGTGATGCGCGAT
>DAOUVA010000167.1 GCA_030667885.1 Phycisphaerae bacterium | reverse complement strand
TTTGTAAGGGCTTATGAACGGTTGGCCGGTCTGCTAAAGCCTGATTCCTTCGGACCGTGGCTGATGAAAATCACCCGCAGATGCGCACTGGATTCGGTGCGGCGAAGGCCGAAAGAGATTCAGCTTAAAACAAAAATAACCGCGGCGATAGAAAACCCGAACGGCCGGCTCGACGAGGACAAACAGAGACTTTTAGCCGCAGTTGTGAAATTGCCCAAGGCTGAAAAACAGGTCGTGATGCTTCGCTATTTCGGCGACAACAGCATTAATGATGTCGCTGAGATACTTGGCCGAAGCGTCGGGACTGTGACAAAACAGCTTTCGAGGGCACGAGTTCGCCTGCGAAAGATATTAGAAAGGTCGAAAAAATGACTACTGATAAAAACATAGAGAATAAATTAGAAGAATTAGGTCAGGCAATCGCTCCTGATGAGACACTTATCAATAACGTAATGAGCCGTATCGACGTTAAATCAATTGCCAGTCCTTCTGCTGTCACAACACAAAATATTTGGAGAACAATTATGAAAAGCCCAATAACAAAATTAGCCACTGCAGCGATGATAGTTATTACAGCAGCCATAACAATAACCTTTCTGGACAAGTCCGTTTCACCCGCTTATGGTATTACCGATGTACCAGAAATATTCAAGAAAGCCAAGGTTATTCACGTCCAAGGCTGGATTCATTTCAATCTTACCGACAAGGGCAAGAAAGTTCCAAAAGCACCTGTGGAGCGATGGATTGACTTGGAGAATGGCCGAGTACGATTCACACAGAGGCTCGTTAACGCCGACCCGGAACGGGTCACAGTGACCATACGCGAGACTATTGTGAACGGCCAATACAAAATGGTACTAAACCATGGCAACAAGCAGGCCGTCTTCTATAAAATGAGTGATTATCAGAAAATGCTCGAAACTCATTACCGTTTACAAGACATGTTCGGATATCTCTTCGGCAACATCGAGACCTTTGAGAACTTCATAAAGACTGATCAAGAAGAGATTGATGGCATTTCATACGATATTTGGACATGTGAGGTAAAGGAGCCCGACTCTGCTCTCGACCGCATAAACCGATATAAGTACTGGTTGTCACCAACGACTGGTGAGTCCGGACGCTTTCAATCCTGGTATAAGAATGGCGAAGAGCCATGGAGATTAGGTCATGATTACTACAAAATTGAACGCGATGCCCAAATCCATGAAAATTTATTCTTGTTAGAGGTCCCGCATGGCTACGAGGCCAGAAATACCAAAGAGACCGCAATATCTGTGGAACTTAATGAACAGGGGTATCTTGGTCAAAATGGTATTGGACTTGATGCACGGATCAGCGTTACCCTGAGCGACGGCAGTGTGATTTTGGGTTGGCGCAGCGTGGACACCAAGTCAGCAGTTTCACAAAATGAATTGTTCAAGAAACTCACATTTGGTGGGATTCTGCCGAGACTACCCGTGGAAGTTTATGCTCTGAAGCCCATCGGATGGACTGGTAATACTACGTACACCGGAAGACATTTGGCCTATACCCAGAAAGATGACAAGCTGATTGAGTGGAGTCTCTATTCGCCGGATTGCGTACCGCCCAAGATTAGTGAAATGCTCGGCTATGAGTTACTTTGCAGATTCAACACTGAGCAACAGATAGACCGGTGGTCAGGAATGAGTGTGGATTGTGGCATTAAAATCGAAACGGAAGAAGATTTCGACAAGTGGGTTTGCGGCGCTATGGCGGAACTTAGTGACGACGGTAAAGCTCCAGAGGGTGTAACTTATGAAAGGGTACTTCAATTGACCAAACAAATTCGAGAATCATTAGCTCAATAGGAAATTAATAAGACGACTGCAAGGCCGGGTAAAAATGTCCGGCCTTTTTTGTGCTGGAATTGGGGTTTTTGCGGAATTTTGATAAATTTTAGAAAAATCCTGTAACTTTTCGCAGTGGAGTGCGTCTATTAATACAGGAACGGTAGTTATGGGACGTTCCTGTTGGGCAGCTTTTGGAAAGAAGCCCTGGGCAAAAAATGATAAGAATTAAATCCTACTTCACACCCCCTCCTCCTTAAAGGCCGATATCCACAGGGTCGGCCTTTTTTTATTTTTTCAGATTTCTATCGTCAGATTTCAATGAATTATCAGTGTTAATCAGCCTGAATCTGTGTTAATCTGTGGTTATGAGAATACCGTTTACAAAATATGGATGGCCTCAGGTTGTTATCTACCCGGCGGTGATACTTGTGGTAATGGCCGGCGTTGCGCTGGGCACACCGGCGGTTTTGCCCCTTTGGGCTATCATTTCGATAGAAGTGCTCTTAGGGGCCATTTTGATATGGGTTTTGAGCTTTTTCCGCGACCCTGAGCGAAGTTGTCCATCCGACAGTAATCTGCTTTTGGCGCCCGCTGACGGTAAGATAACCGATATTGAAGAAGTAGAAAATAACGTTTTTTTAGGTGGGGCCGCACTGCGTGTCGGGATATTTCTGAGCATATTCAATACGCATATTAATCGTGCCCCGTGTAACGTAAGAGTCGAAAAAATCACCTATAAAAAAGGTAAATACAAAAACGCACTTAAGCCCGAGTCCGCCCGGGTCAATGAGTCCAATGAGCTGAATCTCGTCAGAACCGACAGCCCGCATGACAGGCTGATTGTCCGGCAAATCAGCGGGGCTATTGCCAGGAGAATCGTCTGCAAGACAACCGAAGGCAGCGAATTGGCCAGCGGCCAGAAATTCGGGATGTTAAAATTTGGGTCAAGGACAGAATTGTACGTACCGCTACGTGAAAATGCAAAGTGCATGGTCAAGATAGGCGATAAAGTAAAGGCTGGCCTGACACCTCTGATAAAATACGAATAACTAAATATAAGATACTAAAATATGCCAAGATCAAAAACCAACACTGCTAAAAAGAACCTTCTGCGGCGTGTGCGAAGGCAAAGGTTAAAGTACATTACCATCCTGCCGTCACTGGTTACTATTCTCAACGGTGTCTGCGGTTTTGCGGCCATTGTCTTTGCCGGCAAAGGCGCACAGCTCGGTCCGGGGGAGTTTTCTTACTTCGCAATGTCCGGCTATATGGTACTGCTGGCAATGATAGCCGATATGCTCGACGGCCGGCTGGCACGAATGAACCAGAGTACATCCAGCTTTGGCGGACAGTTGGACAGTCTCTGTGATATAATCAGCTTCGGCGTGGCGCCGGCATTTTTAATGCTGAAAGTCCTGGAACACAAACTGTCGGGCTTTGCAGGACTTAATCCTACCATGGAGACTTTTCTGGAGCGTTTCATCTGGGTGGCAGGAGCGGGATATATAAGCTGCGCAGCCATTAGATTAGCCAGGTTCAACGTGGAAAACGAAGAAGATGAATCCGCCCATATGAGTTTTATAGGCCTGCCGACACCGGCGGCCGCGGGGGTAATAGTCAGTTTGGTAATACTGCATCAGGAAACTCTACCGAGCCTGAGTGGTATTATCTATGCCCTGCCGTTTTGTGCCCTTGGTTCAGCGGTGCTGATGATCAGCAGGATTCGATATCCGCATATTCTCAATCAGTATCTTAGGGGCAAAAAGCCCTTTTCACACCTTATAAGGGTGCTGCTGCTTTCGGCATTTGTTTACTGGACCAATATACAGGCGGCTATGGTACTGCTTTTCTGGGGCTTTGCTGCAAACAGCTTCGTGAAATGGTTTTATTTCAAAGTAATCCGCAATAAGAACAACATCGCCTCGGCGGCACAATCAACTTTGACAACGGCTAACAAAGATCAAATTGCCAATGGGGAAAACATCGGGTACAAAGCTGAAGAGTAAAAACAAAGCCCACGCTGGACACTGGGGCCAAAGAGTACAGGTAATTCGTGTATTTGTAACTGTGGCACTTAGACGCGCGTATTACACTATGTTCTGTGCCGGCTGTATATCCTGCTGCCTGGCGCCGGACTGATTTATCTGATAATACTTCTCAACAATATCTATAAGCCGGGCCAGAACTTCTCGGCCTTCAGGACTTGCCTCCAGACCAACAATCTGCAATCCAAGAGAGGCACCGTTGCCGTCTGAAGTCGGCAGGATATTTCTAATCTGGGCACTGATCATCACCGGCGTTTCGTAAGGCATAGGTGTAAATCGCATCCCAACAAACTGGCCTTTCCTCAAGTCCAGCTCTCCGGCGCAAAAACTCCTCGATACATTGCCTTTAGAATCGCGTCTGGGAACTGCAAGAGAATCCTGTTCATTTTGATATGGTACTATGACCTGCGCACCGCCGGCGGAAATGTCAATAAGTCTGCCCTGACAATAATTATGTGTCTGCTCATCAGGTGCATCCTCTATTTGTTGTTGGGCCTGGCGCCTGTTGCCGCGATGCCACAGCACGACTTTTACCTTCAGCGATTGCGGCACCTCAACACGGAAATAGCTTCTCCTCTGTACCACTTCTATCCGATCCGGTACTGCAAGCACTATTGTTCCGCCCCATCCCTGGTCCGCCTCCGGGCCGGATGATGCTTCAAGAGCAACTACCGTCGTATCAAAAAGAAACTTGCCGTATTCATATTTGAAGGATATGCCAACAGGTTGATCAGCCTGAATATTTAAAGGGTGCAGCTTCTTCTCAGGGGCGGCACTCTCTATACCTATTCTGTCGCCCACAAGCTCGGTCAGCAGCACTTTTGCGACGTGCCATTTGCCCTTGGACAAATACGACATAATGGCAACTATTTGTTTGTTAATCGCAGTTCGGAGAATTTTTTCAGGCTCATTACCGCGCAGCACCATTACCTTATTATTCATACCAACCTCTCCTGCTTAACGCATATACAAAGGTTTTTCAGTGTCTCAAAGGGCTTTTTCGGCATCCATTCCCCCTTTAAAAGACCTCCCTTAGAAAATATATATATAAATCGGCTATAAACAACAAAAGTTTTACATTAAACTTGCGATAATTGGCATTTTGCACTAAAAATCCCACACTTATTGAGCCAAGGCTAACATCTGACATGCACAAGGCGAAGGTCCCATAACTGTGATTTCTCAGGCAAAAGTAGTGCGTTTACAAGGGTAAGCCAAATGGAGATCTTCCATTTTGTTTCATATCCTTAATTTATCACGCGGTAATTTCTAACGGGGTAAGCTTGCAAAAAAAGCGGTGGGCAATTAGTATTACCGCGTATATGGACAAAACTTACGATATAAGAAAGATAGGCGGCGATAAAATTGCCCTTCTGGGCCTTTTTGTTGTCTCACTGCTCATCGCCCGCATGATAGTAGTTTCAAAGTCCGCTATTTTGCTTTCGGAACCTATAACATTAACTGATACCGGTTTATCAGTATCAATGCCCCAGGGCAACGGCTGGAAAAGTGATAAACAATGGAGAGATTACGAAAATGGATCTTCTTTTTTAATAAGCAGATTCGCTCTCGGCTCCAGAAATCCCAGCGCCGAGGCCCACTGTCGATATATCAAAGCCACTGAGACAACCGATCTGCAGAGCCTTTTTGAGCAAAAGGCACTTGATGTTCAAGGCGAAATTGTAAAAGTGGACCAGATATACAAAGATACCCTCACTTTTGACTGGGCACTTATAGAGAATCGGAAAATCTCACTAATTTTCATTTTCGGCACCGCAAAGCTGCCACTCAATCGCCGGCTCGATATCGAAGTGAAGCAAATTATGAACGATCCCGAAATGGCCGAACGGGTCTTCAAACAAGTCGTAGAAAATCTAAAGTTCGAAGAAAACCATTTACTCGTAAATGGCGATGCGCATGGCATTATAACAACATTTCCCGAGCGGGCCGAATATACCCTGCGAACAAATAAAATGCTGCAATAAAAACAATCCCGATTATGACAAGGAGCAGGTATGAGAGGTGAAAAAGTACAATCAACAGTAAAAATCCGACCAACGAAAAAATACTCACTTATTTTTTACTTCTTAATCTTTTTGATGACCACAGGAAGTTCCATTAGCTATGCCGGGCAGGATGTGGCGGACAAATGGGGTGACCTTAAACTGTGGTATCGCCAACCGGCACAGAAATGGGCAGAAGCTCTGCCGGTCGGAAACGGACGCCTCGGGGCTATGGTCTTCGGGGCAGCAGAACACGAACATCTACAGTTCAATGATGACACACTTTGGGCCGGTAAGCCGCATGAATATCAGCATGAAGGAGCCGTTGATTATCTGCCCGCCGTCCGCAAGCTGCTTTTCGAAGGCAAACAGCGCGAGGCCGAACGACTGGCGATGGAACATATGATGAGTGTGCCATTGCGGCAGGAAAAATATCAGCCGTTCGGAGATTTGCGTTTGTACTTCCCGGGTCACAATGTGCCGGCCGATTATCGCAGGGAGCTGGACATCGATTCAGGTATTGCGAAAGTCAGCTATCGCATCGGCGATGCGATTTTCACCCGCGAGGTCTTTTCAAGTTTCCCCGACCAGGTGATTGTTATCCGCTTGACCTGCGATAAACCGGGACGAGTAACTTTTACGGCAAAACTGGAAAGCCCGCACCCAGGTACGCAAACTCTGGTCGTGGATAAGTTACTTGCGCTGCGAGGACAGCTTCAAGAGTACACGGAAAATCGAACAAATATAAAAAGGCCCAGCGTGTTGAAGTTCGAATCGCAGTTGTCCGCAAAGGCCATGGGTGGCAAACTTATTGTTGATTCCGAGAAGATAGACGTTAAGGAAGCTGATGAGGTAACGCTTATACTCGCGGCTGCTACCAGTTTCAAGAACTTCAGAGATGTCAGCGCCGAGCCTGCACAGCGCTGCCGCAAGGTTATGGAAGCGGTTGCCAATAAAAGCTATAAGAGTCTGCGTAAGGCACACATCGCTGATCATCGCCGCCTGTTCCGCAGGGTTGAGTTCGACCTTGGTACTACTGAGGCAAGCAAACAGCCCACCGATCAGCGCATCGAAAACTTCGCTAATCAGGATGATCGTCAATTAGTGGAATTGTACTTTCAATTCGGCCGATACCTGCTCATTGCAAGCTCCCGGCCAGGCAGTCAGCCGGCAAACCTCCAGGGCATCTGGAACGACCAAATTAATCCGCCATGGGACAGCAAATATACAACCAATATCAATACAGAGATGAATTACTGGCCGGCGGAAGTAACCAACCTGTCCGAATGTCACCAGCCTCTGTTTGACATGCTCAAGGATGTGGCTCAGACAGGACGTAAAACCGCACAGGCACACTACGGCTGCCGGG
Organism: Phycisphaerae bacterium; assembly: GCA_030667885.1. Lineage (GTDB taxonomy): Bacteria > Planctomycetota > Phycisphaerae > Sedimentisphaerales > Anaerobacaceae > NIOZ-UU13. Next base: position 1,175 of record DAOUVA010000167.1, on the reverse strand, counting down.
GATGGGTACTTCACCACAATACCGACCTGTGGCGCGGTACGGCACCAATCAATAACTCCAACCACGGCATATGGGTAACAGGTGGAGCGTGGCTCTGCCAGGACCTGTGGGAGCATTACCTGTTCGGTGGCGATAAAAAATTCCTCGAAGAGCAGGCATATCCCATAATGAAAGAGGCGGCGATATTTTTCGTCGATTTTCTCATCGAAGACCCGAAGACCGGATGGTTGATAAGCACGCCTTCCAACTCGCCGGAAATTGGCGGGCTCGTCGCCGGACCGACGATGGACCATCAAATCATCCGTGACTTGTTCACCAACTGTATCGAGGCATCCAAAATACTCGGAGTGGACACAGACTTCCGACAAAAGCTGACAGAGCTTCGAAGCAAAATCGCACCGAACCAAATCGGCCAGCACGGACAGCTCCAGGAATGGCTCGAAGATAAGGACGACCCGAAAAACCAGCACCGTCACGTATCGCATCTGTTCGGCCTGCACCCGGGCAAAGAAATTACCCGCCGCGGCACACCAGAACTTTTCGAAGCGGCACGCAAGTCCCTGCAGTTTCGAGGCGACGGCGGAACAGGTTGGTCGATGGGCTGGAAGGTCAACTTCTGGGCACGGTTCGAGGACGGCGACCACGCTTATAAGATGCTCAGTTCTCTTTTGACACCGCAGCGAATGTATCCGAATATGTTCGACGCCCATCCGCCGTTCCAGATAGACGGCAATTTCGGAGGTACAGCCGGTATCGCAGAGATGCTGCTGCAAAGCCACACCGGTGAGCTTCACCTTCTGCCTGCCCTGCCTTCTGCATGGCCGAGCGGAAGCATCAAAGGACTGCGCGCCCGCGGCGGATTCGAGTTGGATATAGAGTGGAAAAACGGCCAGCTCGATAAGGCCACCATACTTTCAAAGCTCGGTGGAAAGTGTAGGATTCGTTCGGCCACAGAAGTCGGACTGAAATCCGGATGGTTCGGAGGACCAAAAGTTACAACTATTGAGCCGGCGGTTATTGAGTTCGATACAAAGGCCGGTAAAAAGTATGTCATCTCAGCCAAGGGGAAAATTGCGACCAATGACCTTGATGAGTGGAAGAATCTGAAGCTGTGGTATCGCCAGCCGGCACAAAAATGGACCGAAGCACTGCCGATCGGGAACGGCCGGCTTGGA
>DAOUVA010000312.1 GCA_030667885.1 Phycisphaerae bacterium | reverse complement strand
CCCGGCCAGTTCGATACGGCAAAATATCTGGCCAGGAAAAATATCTTTATCGCCGCATTTGTAAAATCAAGGGACGGCATCAAATTGCTGCAAACCACCCCTGCTCCTTTATTTACACAGCTAAAAAACAGGATAAGACAATCGGCTTCACGAGCATTGTTGGATACTCTCTCGCTGGAAGAGTCGAACCGAGGTTTGCTGGAGGCTTTGCTGTTGGGCTATAGAGGAAATATCGACAGTAACACTTACATGGCATTTCGTAAAACCGGCCTACTGCACTTCATCAGCCTCTCAGGAATGCACCTGGGTATTTTGATTGGAATGGTCTGGTGGTTGTGTAAAACAGCAGGTCTAATGAAGCCTGCGCGGGCGGTCATATGTTTAATTGCGTTAGCGGTATTTTTGTTAATTGTACCGCCGAGAGCACCGACGATAAGGGCGGCTATTATTTGCTGCGTTTTCTGCGCATCAACTCTTTTTCGAAGGCATTCCAATCCCGTCAACACATTATCATTAGCGGCAATAATTCTTTTACTTATAAGACCCACGCACTTATTCGAGGCCGGCTGGCAGTTATCATTTTCAGCAGTGCTTGCAATTGTGCTGTTTTCAGACCGAATCTACTTCTTTATGTACGAAAAAATAAAGGATTTGTCCTGGCGTAAGAAAAAGCAGAAGACAAAATTGTTTTTCTACATAATTTCAAAATCGGGGCCATATTTACTGAGGCTGTTTTCTGTAGGACTTGCCGCCTGGCTGGGCGGAGCAGGTATTTTACTTTACCATTTTTATACAATCACACCACTGGCGAGCTTCTGGACATTGCTGGTCTTTCCTTTTGTAAGTCTAATTCTGATATTGGGATATTTGAAGATGATCCTGTTTTTCCTTTTACCAACATTAAGTGCCGTCCTGGGAGCTATAGCCGCCGTTCTGTCGAACTGGCTTATTTGGATAGTGGAACTTATCGCAAAGCTGGATATGTCACAAATACTGATAGGTCAGGTTCCGCTTATGCTGGTCATTTTCTATTACGGTATAATTATTTTTACCGGCTTTGTATATTTACGGCGGCGTCCTATGGCTAAGAAAGTAATCTGCACAGTGATGTTTTCGGCAATGATTATTTTCCTTGTCACTATGAAATGGCAGAGGACACATAGAGACGATTTGGTAATCACCTTTCTTGACGTCGGTCACGGCCAGGCAATATTAGCTCGCCTTCCCGGCAAAGCAAACATTTTATTTGACGCCGGCTCCCGGAGCAGAAGCGACATCGGCAGGCGAGTTGTCAATCCATTCTTAGACTACAACGGAATAAATAAAATCGATGCCATTTTCATAAGCCATAACGATACAGACCATATCAATGGAATACCCGAGGTTATAGAACACTGCAAGGTCGGCTGTGTTTACACTAATAATGACTTTGTTGGCAGGACAGATCAATGGGGCACTGAAAAATATCTCAATGACTACTTGATAGAAAAGGATTTAACAATTAAACCCTTGAACGGTGAATTGAATTTAAGCAGCAGTGCTGATATTCAAATACTCTGGCCGGGCAAAGAGGCATCTCAGAATAAGGTTTTAGGGGATAATGATAAGTCGCAGGTTTCATTGATAGAATTTGCCGGTATTAAGGTACTTCTTTGCTCAGACATTGAAAAATTCGCACAAAGAGAGCTTCTCCGGCTGAATCCGGACCTGAAAGCCGACATTGTTTTTGTCCCTCATCACGGCTCGATTAGTACCTTAGAGGATGATTTTTTAACAAAACTCGACCCGGGTATTTTGATATACAGTTGCGACCGAACCCAATACGAAAGACAATCACGTATAATTAAGAAAGATGATCGTGCCCAGTCGTTCTATACTTCCAAGCATGGAACTATTGTCGTTTGTATCAGCAGGGACGGTTTGGTAAGCACTAAAACATTTCTGCCTTAGTAGATAAGTTGGCATTATGGGCTTTACGTATTCAACGTAAAAACGTGCATGCTCTGGTCATTGTATTGTGTAACAAATTTCACACAAAACGCATTACAAAGCGTCACCTCATATGCACTACGATTTCGACTCTCCGGTTTTTCGCCTTACCACTGGAGCTTGAATTGGAAGCTATAGGCTGGCTTTGTCCTCGGCCGGTTGCCTGAATTTTTTCTTCAGAAATTCCCTTTTTAACGAGGTATCTAACTACAGAAAGAGCGCGTTGAGCGGAAAGTTCCCAGTTGTCCTTCCATTTTGATTTTTTGATTGGGTCTGTGTCGGTATGCCCGACAACATCTATTTGTTTGCTGGAGTATTTGCTCCGCAATACTGAATAAATATGGTCAAGCTCTGTACTGGTTGCTCTTTTTAATACGGCCTTTCCCGAATCGAACAATATCGCGTTATCAAGCGTTACCGTAATCGTTCCTTTCGAAGGATCAAGTGAAACATCATAGCCGGGTCCAAAACCAGTAGCATCGGCGGGTGTTGTGCTGCGCTGTTCAATCTGTCTTTGGAGCTCTTCGATTGTCATCTGGTCTTGTGAAATGCGGTCGGCAAGCTGGCCTTTCTCTCCTCTTTCACGTTCAAGCAGACCTTTTATGTTCTCATGCTCGACGCTCAGGGCTTTATATCGTTTCTCCCAGTTGACACAGCCGGGCAAAAGGACAAGTACTACAAGACAAGTCAGCAGAGCAACAGTTTTTTTGTTGATAGTCCGCATTTTATATCTCCTTATAATATTGAGTTTATATTTCCAGATTCAATGATCAAACACAAAACTCATGTAATCGCGAATCCAATCATGTAGAATAATAACAACAAATATACCTAAAGACAAGAATGGACCGTAAGGAATTTGTCGAATTTTTTTAAAAAACATCTGAGAACCCGCCCAGGCCAGCCCAAAGAATGGGGCTACAAAAAATGCTACCACTACATAAACCGGTCCTATTACCGTCCCTGCCGCTCCCATCAGATGAACATCACCAAGACCCATTGCTTCTTTTCCGAAGGCCAGTGTGCCGAAAATCCTGATACCCCAAACCATTCCGCAACCCACAAAATAACCCAACACACTGCCCAGAAGTCCTGCAATAGCAGGATGTTGTGAGAAGTCCTCCCACCAGGAGCCTACTGCTGCATATTCTCTGACTATCCAAAAACACCCCACCGAACAGATGATTATAGGAAGCAGGAACACGATTTCCCTGCACGCCTCCAGACGATGATTGAACTGCTCTTCAGCGGGCTCTTTTGACTCCTCGGTCGAATCATCAGGCTCTTTAAGATTTTCTTGCATAGTACCTTGCAAATCTTCGGAATCTGCTGAGTCATAACTTCTCTTTAGAACACCACCCATAAGCAGCACGAGGGATATAACCAGCCCCGCCGTTGCGCCCACTGCCAGTGCACCTTCATTAGCCGTGGCGCTCGGCAAAAGTGAATACGCGCGAATCAGGGCCGGATCAATGATATAAACGCCGGCTGCCGAGCCAATAAATCCGGCTGCCGTGACGAACCAACAAATAGATAGTGGAATAATCCAAAGCTCTAAATCAATAGCAGATGCGGCAATGAATGTTCCCAGCATAATGATGTGAAGTAGATAAATAAACCAGCCGCCTCCGGCATCTAACCTGATGCCATCTCGCAAATTATACTGAAAATACAAAATGAAAAGGCCGAGAAAAACCAGCCCCGTCAGCAGTTCAATTATAAAGTAGCGTGGTGAAATAGGTACTTTGCAATATCGGCACTTCCGTCCCAAAAACAACCACGATAACAGCGGTATATTGTCGGGAAAAAAACGAATATGTTTACCGCAGGCCGGACAGGCTGAAGGCGGAGTTATTAAAGACTTATCACGAGGTAAGCGATAAATAACAACATTCAGAAAGCTGCCTATACAACAGCCGAACAAAAAAGTAACGGCAAACCACATCCAGTCTGGTACTGCCACAATGCCTCCTTTGCAAAAGCAGTACATAATGCACTAAGTTTTTGTGCTCTTATGCTTCTTATTGACAATAGCGGCCACTTTCGCCGGCAAGCCGAACAGACGTATAAAGCCGGTCGCGTCGGTTGGGTCATATTCGGCGCCCATCTTAAAGCTTGCTAAGTCGGTATTATACAAACTGTATGGGCTTTTTATGCCGGCCGGTGTGCATCGCCCTTTGAACAGTTTCATCTTAACTTCGCCGGTAACATTACGTTGTGTAATATCTACAAATGCATCAATCGCCTCGCGCAGTTGACAAAACCACAGACCGTAATATACCAGTTCAGCATATTTTAGTGAGACCTGTTGTTTATAGTGTAAAGTTTCCCTGTCAAGAGTAAGGCTTTCTATGGCATCGTGGGCTGCCATGAGAATTGTTCCGCCCGGAGTCTCATACACGCCGCGTGACTTTATACCCACAAGCCGATTCTCGACAAGGTCCACTTGCCCAACACCGTGTTTTCCACCGAGTTTGTTCAATGTTTCAATCAACCTCACACCGCTTGTTAGCTTGCCGTTAAGCTTTATCGGAATTCCTTCAAAAAAACCTATTTTTACATAGTCCGGCTGATCTGGTGTTTTAGAAATCGGCCTGGAGATAGCAAAAAGATTATCCTTTGGCTCATTGGCAGGGTCTTCCAGGTCGGCTCCTTCATGGCTGATGTGCCAGAGATTGCGGTCACAGGAGTAGATTTTCTTCTTTGTCTGATCGATTGGGATTTTGTGTTTTTTGGCATAATCAACCGCCGCCTCACGGGAAGTCAGTTCAAATTTAGGGTCTTTCCATGGAGCGATAATTTTCAGCGATGGATCCAGTGCCATAAAAGTCAATTCAAATCGTACCTGGTCGTTGCCCTTGCCTGTTGCTCCATGGGCTACGGCTGTTGCGCCTTCAGCTTGTGCAACTTCGACCTGATGTTTGGCGATTAGAGGCCGGGCGACACTCGTCCCTAACAGATACTTTTTTTCATAGACAGCGCCTGCTTTGAGTATAGGCCAGAGGTAGTCCTGGACAAATTCTTTACGCAGGTCCTTGACTATACATTTGGTTGCCCCGCTCGCCAGGGCTTTACGTTTAATGCCGGTTAATTCATCGCCCTGCCCTAACTCTGCCGCAAACGCTATTACATTATAACCGTAGGTTTCCTTGAGCCACGGCAGAATAACACTCGTATCCAGGCCCCCGCTATATGCTAAAACTACTTTCTCAGCTTTTTTACTTTTACTCTTGGCCATTCAGTTTGTCCTTAACCATATCGAAATCAGAAACTCTATTTACCCTGCGGTTTTACTGCAGGTCTGTATTTGCAGCGCATTATACCTGTTATTTCCACCAATCACAACCAAAAGAAAAGGAAGGTATTTAATGCGGCTTAACAAAGAAACTCTAAGAATAATATCACACAGGACAAAACCTGTCAAGTTCGATTTTAGTTGTAGTAATTTCTAATAACCCAACTTTTTTCCTGTCATACTCTCGATTTCAACCCTTATGATTACCGTGTTCTTAATAGATTCTTCCGGATATTCAAAAAAACCTTCGGAATAATTCTGCATAATAATATTAAATGCCCTGCGTTTTGATTCGATGTCCTCTATAAGTTCAGCCTTACCGAATCCGATAACGCTCCGGTATTTCATACTACAGTTACATGCTTTTTTCCCCTTTACAAGCTCACGGTCTATATCTATCTCAAAACAAACATTGTCGTTTTTTCTAAGTATATCCAGCTTTTTGCCTTCACGAGCGGTATGAAAATATAAGTTGTTATCTTTATACCCAAAGCAAAGAGGGACGATATATGGCCGCCCGTTTTCAGATAAAGCCAAACGGCATACTTGCCCCTT
>DAOUVA010000160.1 GCA_030667885.1 Phycisphaerae bacterium | reverse complement strand
AGGCGACGGTTTGCAAAACCGTTATTCGCCGGTTCGAATCCGGCCGCCGCCTGTTGTTTTCTGCCCCTATTGCGTTAAATTATATATTGAATCCTGAAGTGATTATAAATTTCTTTGTGCAGGTTGTCCACATCATTCCAGCTTAACTCCTCAAAACGCAAAATTCTTAAGCAACCAGAAAGAAATGCGACAAAAGAATTGATCCCTGCTAATCGTAGAGCACTTCTACAGTGTTTAATAATCGGAAAAGGCAACGCCCTGGCTGTCGGTTCCGGTGTAGTTAATCTTAAACTCACCGGTCTCTTTTTTGTATAACCATCCACTGCTCGTACCGTCCACAGCAGCAGAAAAAGCGGTCGCCTGAGCTACATAAGCAATAGTAGATAATTTGTTGAAGGAATTTACGGGCAGTTTTTTCAAATAAGGTCCATTTACATAAACCCCGGCAGGAAGGGTGGACGGGGAAACTGCTCCTGTTACCGATGTCGTGGCACTAAACTGCAGCGCCAATAATGCCGTCGGGGCTTCGGAGCCATTTATGTATCCCGGCGGGACTCCATCGTGGTGCATCTTATATAGTTCTATCTGAGTTCGGATTACCTTGAGATTGTCTTTAACCGCCGTCTCACGTGCCATTACGATATGGCCCTGAAATGTTGGCAAAACTAATGCGCTTAGGATGCCCAGGATTGTTATAACTATCATCAACTCGACCAGTGTAAATGCTTTTTTGCTCATTTATTTGCTCTATATATATTAAAGATTTTAACTCACATCTACCATATCGACCATCAAGTTTGAGCACTTTGTTAAGATATTTTACAATCTTGACTTTATGTTTATCGAGAGTTCTATTAATAGCAGAAAAATTACAGTCAAAACTCTACTGCGACCGATAACATCATTGAGTGGTATCATTATCATGAGGGAACCGGGAGCTTTTATTGAGCAGACATTATGAAAGTAGATATAAACAATAGCCTTTTGGAGCTTCAGGATGGTGATATTACAGAAATGCAAACTGACGCCATCGTAAATGCCGCTAATGAACATTTGATATTGGGTGGTGGCGTCGCAGGGGCAATAAGAACAAAAGGAGGCCCTGAAATCCAGGTCGAATGCAATAAAATAGGAGGTACTTTCGTAGGTGGTGCTGTAATAACAACGGCGGGAAAGCTCAAAATCAAACACATAATTCACGCTGTTGGGCCCCGGATGGGGGAAGGTAACGAAAATGAAAAGTTAAAAAATGCCACACTGAACTCACTTAAATTAGCAGACGAAAATAATCTTAAAAGCATTTCCTTCCCGGCAATCAGCGCTGGCATCTTTGGCTTTCCCATCGAAAGCTGTGCCGAAATAATGCTCAAAACAACTATAGAATACCTTAATGGACAAACCGGACTGGAGAAGGTCGTCTTTTGTCTCTTCGGTAATGATAGTTACCAAATCTTTGCAAAACAACTTAAACAGGAAATCCCAAAATGAGGGCGATGATATTAAATAAACATGCGCCAATAGAAGAAAAACCTTTAGAGCTGGTCGATTTACCAAAGCCCACTGTTGATGATAGACAGATTCTCATCAAAATTTCGGTTTGTGGCGCCTGCCATACCGACCTCGATGAAGCTGAAGGCCGGTTAAGGCCGACAAAACCGTCAATTGTTCCCGGCCATCAGGCGGTTGGCAACGTCGCTGATAAGGGAAAAGACGTAACAAAATTTAACATAGGAGACCGTGTTGGAATTACATGGCTTTATTCCAGTTGCGGCAAATGTGATTTTTGTCTGGCGGGCAATGAGAACCTCTGTAGCCAGGCAAAATGGACCGGAAAAGACGCAAACGGGGGTTACGCGGAATTTACGGCCATCGGTGAGGATTTCGCTTATCCGATCCCTGAAGAATTTTCAGACTCCCAGGCAGCTCCGCTTTTATGTGCCGGCGTAATCGGTTATCGCACACTTAGGCTTGCAGATATAACAGATGGTCAAAAGATTGGCCTGTTCGGTTTTGGAGCATCAGCCCATATTGTAATTCAGATTATCAAATATAAGTTCCCGAATAGCCCCGTCTATGTCTTTACTAAGACAGCTCAACACGCCGAGTTAGCCAAAAGCCTCGGCGCCGTCTGGACAGGACGGTCCGGCGACCAGCCGCCAGATAAGCTGAATAAGATTATGGATTTCACACCGGTTGGCCAATGCGTCCGCGATGCCCTCGGAGTCCTCGAAAAAGGCGGCCGGTTGGTTATAAATGCCATTCGTAAAGAAACTCCTGTCCCGCCACTGGAGTATGCAAAATATCTCTGGCTCGAAAAAGAAATAAAATCCGTCGCAAATGTGACCCGTCAGGATGCAGAAGAATTCTTACCCTTAGCAGCCCGGATACCTATCGCTCCTACAATCGAGCAATTCCCGTTAAGCCAGGCAAATGAAGTACTCTGTTCGATAAAGAATTCCAGGCTCCGTGCTGCTGCTGTCCTTCAGATATAATGGTAAAAATAAATACAATAAAATAAAACATCTGAATAATTGAATTTGCAACTCGAATATAATATCATAAAAGAAGAATATTATGCTGATAACTACAAGCGAAGAGCAGCCGAACGCGATAATTTTAGATTGGAATAATTGAGCACATTATAGGTTACCCGGATCAGAATAATATTATAGCTTTTTGAAAAAGTCTCTCTAATGGAAACTAAATTTAACGTCTTTGAGATTCTGGAAATAGCCGAAAAAATCGACCATAACGGCGCCATATTTTATCTCAAAACCGCCGAACTGTTCGACGACCCGGAACTTAAGAACATTTATTACATACTGGCCAACTGGAGAGCCAGGCACGAAAAGATTCTTACTCAGAGAAGAAAACGGTTTTCTGAAAAGACCGGCGAATTCGGAACTTTCGACCCAGACAATTATGTTTTGTCAAATCCAGACGTCATGGCAGGCCTGACTGTGTTCTCCCACAAACCGGATTCATCAGGAAGGTTGACCGGAGCCGAAAGCAGAGAGCAGATTATCAAAGATGCTGTCAGAAGAGCAAAAGAGGCCATCTTTTTCTATGAAGGACTAAAAGACTTTGCTCGAGACCCGGCCAGCAAAAGTACTGTCGACAAGATTATTAAAGAAGAGAACCGCCACATACGTCTCCTCTATGAACAATTAGAACAGCAGTAAATCGCTTTCCCGGAGTTGTTATTTGCCTTTGCTCGTGCTCGCTCCGGTTCAAAGATTCAGCTTTATCTGAGTGTAAATAACACGCGCTCTTTCCTCGTTGCCGGACAGGAATTTGCTTGCTTTAATACTTAAATTGGTACTATTGCTTTCCCCAGGCTCTATCCGTATCGTAACAGTCTTGCCATCTGCAATTTTACCGACAATCTTTGCGTAAAATACGTCTTTGGCAGTTTCGATGACCTCTACCTCCAACTGCTTGAGAGCTGTCACTGTCGCCGCATACACGCTGTTCATATCCTGGCTGGCCACCGCGAATAGTGTGCCCCGTGAATAAACAGCAGCATCAGTACCTATCAAATTAGGCCGGCCACAGCCGCAGACAGACAACATCAATCCTGCTAACACTGAAATTTTCCAGATTCCCCTTATTGACATTTTTTACACTCCTTAAAATATTTCATATTAACTTTATCACATTATCGATAATTATTCACATTGACAAGATTTTTCTTTTACTTCCATCCTAAAATTCATCATTATATTATCAGTAAATCCATCATTTCCATATCAATCAGCGGCTGCGAACAAGCCTGTCCATATCAACTTCAAGCTGAGGAATATTTGTCTTCACGTCCTCGATAAAACGCAAACCGTCTTTCCAGTACCCCGCCGTTGGCCTCAAGTCAGGATGAAAACCGACAAAATAACGATTCATATTATGAACCAAAAGCTCCCGCAAATATTTACTTATCATTGAAGCTAAGGACACCGGCAAAAATCGCTCATCAGCTCCCACTGCAAAATGCAAACGCATACTTTTACCACCGGCCCTCATCTCATAACTGCTGTCCGCCGGACTCTCACAAAGAATCTTCATTTCCGTATTACCAAACATTCTCTGCAGATGTTTCCGATAGTGAATCCGACCCCCCTGCCTATCAACGACAATCTGCAAATCATCACCCTCAAAATTATCAAAAGCACTCTTTATAAGCCGACACGTAGCCGAGAAAAGTACATTAGCCTTGTTCTTAACCGAAGCTACCATCTTATTGTAATACCCAACATCCAGGCAATAGCTTTTCATGTCCAAAAGCTCGATGCCATTTGAGGCCATATCGTCAGCTAACACCATCGAGGCAATGCACCTATCAGCGGCATCAGCCAAAAGACAATGGTTTCCGGCTTCCCTGTACCACGGATAAGAACTTAATCGCTCGAAGAGGTCGGGACATAATACCTCTATAAGTTCAACCAGCGTTCCCGGCTCTTTACCGAGACATTTCAGGCACCCAAGGACTGTACGTTCCAGATGCCCGATTCCCGTAGCTCTGCTGTATGCCTTCTTGCTGTCGGTAATAAGCATTCGCCCGGCAAGCCTTTTGCGTCTGTTTCCCACGCTATTTCTCAAAATCTGCCACAGGTCTTCTCTCAAAAGTCCCTGTGGAAGAGAAAAAGTGCTCGACGATAAGACCAACGGCCCCAGAATCGGTCCATAACCGGCTTCATCAATTCCTACCAAAACCACCATGTTTCTAACTCCTGCCATCCATACTAATAATACATTAGTCGCACCTGCTTTTCAGCCGCTGCATTGCCCGGATAAGAATTATAGCTCATGCTGTCCTATAATCAATAAAATTACCGCCGGAAGGTTGCGTTATGCTGCCCGATTCCGCTATAATGATAACAGACAAACACACCAGTGAAGCTCATCATGTCTGGGGATGATTGTCGGTTTGTGAAAACCTTCTAATAGGAAGAAAGAAAACCGTTATGCGTAAACGACACGGGTATGCTCCGTTAGAAAAAGGTATTTCCATCCGGAAAGGCGGAAGGTTTCCAACGGCATTCACGTTAATAGAGCTTTTGGTGGTAATTTCCATCATTGCATTATTGATGGCGATTTTGTTGCCGACATTGCACCGCATCAGGAGACATTCTAAATCACTCACTTGTAAATCTAATTTGCACCAATGGGATATCTTCTTCTCAATGTATAAGGTTGGCAATGATGGAAAGTTCTTCAAGTCATCACAAGGTGGCACATGGATAGAACCTTTGAAGACTTACTACCAAGACGCTAAGGACTCGCTCTTCTTATGCCCAATGGCCAAGAAGCACTACATCGAAAACCCCAACGAACTGATTACAGAACCCCGTATTGACACTGCCGTTAAAAAACGTTTTTGGTCACGGAGATACATCGGAGGCGGCACAAAATTTCACGCATGGTTATTATTCGAACCTAAGATGTTTTGCAGCTACGGCCTGAACGACCATGTTATGGATGATCTGTGGAATTACAGTTCCATGAATGTCCCCGTGCTGATGGATTGTATTTGGCAGGGTAATCGTCCTCATTATCTGGATACGCCTCGCGCCGAAGAGGGTTACCCGCCTGACACTTCGCAGGGTCTGGATAATAGCTATAGCGGAATGCAATATTTCACTATCAACCGTCATGACGGAGGAATTAACAGTTCCTTTAAGGACGGCTCTGTCAGAAAGGTGGGCCTTAAAGAACTATGGACCTTAAAGTGGCACCAATGGTTTAATGCTAATGGTCCATGGACCCTGTCCGGCGGTGTCGAGCCATCCGACTGGCCGCAGTGGATGAAAAAATTCAAAGACTACTAAATAATGCCCACACTGAATCGAGCCAGACAGCAGGGCAGACGCCGGAAAATGCTAATCCGCCTCCGGCAATAATCCAAAACGCAGTAACACGCTATTCCACTTTTTCCATCGGGTACACAAGGCCCCATTGCTCGCGAATAGCGTCCATAGTTCTCATGATGGCTGCACTCGTGTCCAGTGGTAAAATACGGCTTTCGAGACAGCCCTTACGCAAACAGTTCATAACTTCTGCCGCCTCGTAGTTGTAACCGTTGCCCACACGGTCGAACTTGAATTCTCGCTCTTCATCCTGCGAGGTTTTCACAATGATTCTCTCTGGTTTCCAAAACGTATGAGGTACTTTGATATACCCATCAGTACCGTAAATGGCTGCCTCTTGCCTGGTCTCTGTGCGAATCGCGGAAGTCAGTACAGCCAGGGCGCCATTGTCATACCCGAGTGTCACCGAAGATTGCTCATCAACACCCGTCTCACCAAGGTGCGCCATACCGCTTATACGAGTAGGTTCTCGTTGATAGACCATCTGTGCCAGTGCAATATTATAGACTCCGACATCAAGCAGGGAGCCTCCGCCGAGTTCCGGATTGAGTAATAATCCATCGGGTTCCCATTCGCCGCGGAAACTGAAGTTCGAATGGACCTGACGGACCTCACCGATAGCGCCGGAGTTGATAATCTCTCGCACCTTAGCCATAGCGGGAAAGCATAGGGTCCACATGGCCTCCATAAGAAACAGCCCCTTTTCTCGCGCGAGCTTAACCATCTCTGCCGCCTCCGATGCATTAATGCAGAATGGTTTTTCGCAGAGCACAGCCTTGCCGCCGTTCAGGCAACTGAGTGTGTTGCCCTTGTGCTCCGTATTCGGGGTTGCAACATAAACAACGTCAACATCCTCGTTCCCGGCCAATTCTTCTGCGCCAACATGGCGGTGCTCTACACCGAATTCTTCTGCAAACTTGTCAGCCGACTCTTTCGCGCGCGAGGCCACGGCAATCAGTTTGGCGTCCTTAAGCACAGCCAAACCACGAGCAAATTGATGCGCAATAAACCCTGTTCCTATAATTCCCCAACGGATTGTGGCACTCATGATATTCCTTTCGTCGAACGCACGGTGGGACAGCCACCCCAACAACGGATGGAATTGGACACTCCTGTACAACGCAAGTCTAAATACCAAAATTTCAGTTCAATTTCAACTTTATTCCGACAGATGCCAGCCAATGAGCAAACGTTAGTGAGCAACGCCGGCAGGATGGGCTTTAGCCCATGCGATTTTCTAATTCCCCCGTGTCATTTCGACCGGAGTGAGCGAAGCGAACGTAGTGGAGAAATCTGGCACACGTAATTGCATGTGTACACGTGTAAAAGAGTAAACCAATGAATCTGAAATATGAAATCCACACCTCAAAACCCAACACTCAACACTCAAAACTAAATTATGGGTGTCATTGCGAGAAGGCTGAAGGTTTGCTCTTGTCCTTCATCCACGGACATGACTCTTTCTGGGGGCATCCTTTGCACCCATGTTTTCTCGAAACCAGCGGCAGAATCACAAATGCATCAAGAGCAAATACAACGAGTAAAACCAAAAGGGTCCAGGAGAAGCTGCGTATAACAAAAGGCACACCGACTAAAACAGGTATGAACCACAAAGGTACAATCACTGGTATATGCTTCTTGAATTTTTCGCTAAATGACTCGATAGGTTGCTTTTTTCGAAACTTTGCAGATATCCGGCCATATCCGCAGGGACACGACCGCGTATTCCAGTATGCACAGTAGGGACACACGAATATCATAATCCAAAGTGCCCCTGCCAGCCCGTACAATATATAAGCAATCCCGGCTATGATTCCCCAGATAGAACCACCAAGAGCCACACCCAAAACAATCGCCCCCAGCACTGTCATACCTATGTATGGGATGTTGTGAAAAAGCTCCTGGGCAGGCGAGTATTCTCGCATTGATGGTTTCTCTTGACTGTCTGTATTGTTGTCTGATATTTCTATGTTCACCAATATAATTTCTCCGAAAACTTATGCAAATGTATTATTTACAAGACATTATATCATTATAATCCCTCTGTGCAAGCATGTTTTGCTTTTTCCTTTTTCTTTCCAATCTCCAATCTCTAATTCTCTAATCCACTAAAATTTCTTTGCTCTTTATATTTAGCCCTTTAATTTATTAAGCGGATCATCAATAGTAAATATTAAATCGAAAGAGTTTCCCCCCCCCTGTCCCCGCATTGTACCGGTAACGGCAATATCCGCTCAATGATCTACTCAACAATCAAAACTAAAAACTAAAAGCTTGACTCTTCTCAAGCTTTCCGTTATCCTCTCCCTCAAAGGCGTTACGCGGTCACCTTGAAGAATGCAGCGAGATAAGAGATAAGAATATTGAACGAAATAAAGATATACAGGGCAGCGTTATTGTGGAACAGAAACCTGACTACGCACTATTTATCTACCTAAATGCAGAAAGTAATACGGTGATGGCGTTTGTGTAAAATAAATCTCAGGATAAGCGAATGATAGAATGGTTTAAGAATCTGTCTGATGCCAATAAGATTGCTATTATCATCCCTATTACTGTCGCAGTCATTGGTGGATTAATCGGATTATTCAAATGGCTGTTTGGCAAAAATGGTGGCTCTTCCATAACACAAACGGAAATCCAGCAAAAAGGTAAAGACAATACTGCCATTGTTACCAAGCAAAATGAGACCATTGTT
>DAOUVA010000082.1 GCA_030667885.1 Phycisphaerae bacterium | reverse complement strand
TGTTCCCCAATTTCACAATTAAAAACTGTGAAGCCTGCCACAATGAAGGTACCTTTGACGTGCCGAACCAGTCCAAGTCGTTACCTGGCAGATTATCGAAGGCTGATGAAGTTACGACCATGGACAGAAACATCGGTACTGTACCGAGCTATGTCACCGGTCCTGCTTCAAGAGCCTGTGGTGGATGTCACAGAGCTGAATTGATCAAGGAAGATGATGCTGGTAAGCTTGCAGCATTTAGTCAGCATATGAAAGGTGGAGGTTATCTTATCGAGGTCGAGGAAGAGGAAGCCGAGGGCGTTCTCGCGACAGTAATCGACTATATCATGGCACTTTTCAATTAAGTGAGGAATGTCAGGTTGGCTTAGGCCCACCTGGATCGAAGCTCTGCAGTAAGCTGCTTAGCATTGAAAATTTAGATAAATAGTAAAACTGGGACTGCCCCAAAGGTGGTCCCAGTTTTATTTGGCCGAGGGCAAGCTCTGGACAAGCTCAGGGTAAACCCTTTCGATTGACTATTTTCTATTGGGAAGTAAACTTAAGATTTCAAATTTGACATCTGTAGTGACAAAATGCTGAGCAGGTCAGCGGTGCGGCTTTTTGAGTTGGCTGAATTAGTCTGTTTTAGGCGGCGTATCTCAGCACGGCGATGAAGTGACATGCGGTGCCGGTGATAACGAACAGGTGCCAGACGAAGTGGGCATAGGGAATCCGCTTGGCCGCGTAAAAGCCCACGCCCGCTGTGTAGGCGAGCCCCCCTGCCACCAACCAAAGAAGACCCCGCGACGGCATATTGAGCCACAGGGGCTTTACGGCAATTATCATGAGCCAGCCCATGGCAAGATATAAAAGCGTTGAGAGCCTTTTGTATTTTACGCCCCCGATAGACTTTAGGACGACACCGACAACAGCTATACCCCAAACAAGTCCAAACAGAGTCCAGCCCCATGTACCTCGAAGTACGCCAAGCGTGAACGGGGTATATGTGCCCGCGATCATCAGGTAGATGGCGCCGTGGTCAAGAATATGGAATATTCGTTTGGCTTTACTATACGGCAATATGTGGTAAAGTGTGGATGTGGTGTACAGCAGCGTCATCGTGAACGCGAAGACGCTCGCGCCTACAATTCCAGATGGGCTGTTACGCTGAGCGGCAGAGAAAATAAGGACCGGGGAGATAGCGACTGCTGCCAGGAAGGCTACGCCGTGGCTAACGCTGTTGGCGATTTCCTCGGCGTGGGACTGGGCACGTTCTTGTAATGCGAGCGACTTTGTCATGGAAACAAATCCTCTTCGGTATATATGGTTTCCATATAAAATTATTGAGCTTTCTGAGTGTCAATATAACATGCCTTTGCTCAAAGTCCATGTAATTCCTTGTCAATGACTTAGGCCAGTTTTCTATTGAATTTATTTTGAAATATATTGTTATTGGTTGGTGGTTCTGATAGAATTCTGAATTGGCAATTTCGCAGGGCTGATAATGCGGCCTGGCGATTGAAAGCCTGAGTTTTATATATGTGTTTGCATGTAGAAATCTTTTAACTATTTGAAGTAGGAGGCAACCCATGAGGCGAGCAAAAAAGAAACAGTTAAGCAGGCGCCAGTTCATTCGAGGTGCCGCGACAACGGTAGGAGGGCTAATGGCTGTGCCGACGATCATTACCTCGACTGCCCTTGGCACTAATGGAAAAGTGCCGGCCAGTGAGCGCATAGTCTTAGGTGGTATCGGCATTGGTAACCGCGGCTCGCATGACCTGCGGTGGATGCTGCCGGAGTCGGATGTGCAATTTGTCGCAGTTTGCGACCCGCAGAGGAGCCGTGCCGAGGCCGTGAAGAAAATAGTAGATACACGGTATGGTAACAAGGACTGCAAGATATATCACAACACGCCGGAATTTTTAGCTGAACGGACAGACATTGATGCATTGCTGGTTACTACCGGCGACCGCTGGCATGCACTGGCATCTATAATGGCGATGAGGGCGGGTAAGGATGTTTATTCCGAAAAGCCATCAGCCATGACTATAGCCGAAGGCCAGGCGGTAGTGGAAACCGCAAGACGCTATCGCCGGATTTATCAAACCGGAACTCAGCGGTTGAGCGAGGGGAATTTCACTTTTTGCAACGAAATGCTTCGAACCGGGCGACTCGGGGATATACACACTGTTCGTGCACATATTGCTCCGTGGGATGCGGCAGAAATGAGACACGATTGGCTGCCGGGCCAACCCCTGCCTCCTAAGGAAGAGGTGGACTGGGACCAATGGCTTGGACCGTGTCCGTGGAGGCCTTATAATCCCGAATATACCCGCGGCGGCTGGCGTGGTCATTACGATTTCCATACAAGCTGTATCGGTGAATGGGGTGCTCATACATTCGCATCGTGTCAGGTGGCCATTGGTGCGGCAGATACCGCACCTGTCGAATACGGATATGTGAACAACGAAAGCGGCGACGGGATGGTGACTAAGTTTGCCAACGGTATAAAGATGATCCTGGAACGCGACATGGACAAGAAATACTGGCGAGGTTCGTGCGGCGTTCGCTATGAGGGAACACGGGGATGGGCGGCAGCGGCAGACGGTTATTCGAAGCCGGATGTTTCTTCGCCTGCTATGCTGGATGACTTCAGGAAAATTGTCTATGACTATATAGCCCGTACGGGGCGTCCAATGAGTCATGTTCGCGATTTCCTGGATTGCGTTAAATCTCGCCGCCAGACGGTGGCCAATCCGGTAGTGATGCATCGGACCATGACTGCGGTGCACGCGGCCAATATTTGCATGTGGCTTAAGCGCGATTTGAAATATAACCCAGTTAAAGAAGAATTCATCAACGACCCTGAAGCCAATCGCATGCGCAGCCGTGCTATGCGTGAGCCGTGGATCATATAAACCCGGAAGGAGATCAAGACATGTTAAAGTCAAAAATAAAATATATGCTTATCATTGCCCTGCTGCTTGCCTGCGGGGTGCAAACATTCGGACAGACTGTCGTACCTTCGACTAAGCAGGAGGTGAATAAGCTTGTTGCCGTGCTGAAATCCAATGCACAAATCAAAGATAAGATGGATGCCTGTCGTTTGCTGAGTATTGTTGGAACTAAAGATGCCATTGCGCCGCTGGCTGGACTGCTTGGTGACGAACAGTTCTCGCATATGGCCCGGTATGGGCTGGAACCGATTCCAGAGGCAGCTGTGGACGAGGCCTTTCGCGAAGCGCTTGGCAAGCTCAAGGGCCGGCCGCTGGTGGGTGTGATCGGCAGTATCGGCGTGCGGCGCGATGTAAAGGCTGTCGAGCCGATGAAGGAAATGCTTATGCAGCATGATTTGGATGACGACGTGACATCGGCGATAGTTCGGGCATTAGGCAAAATCGGTAACTCAGAGGCATCTGAAATCCTTACGACTGCTCTTGAACATACGTCCGGCGAAAATCGGGTTGCAGTGTGTGAAGGATTGTTCCGCTGCGCCGAAAACCTTGCAAGCCAGGGCAAGCGCAGAGAGGCAGTCGCTATTTACGACCAAATGCTTGAGTTGGATTCGCCGCATCAGGTCCGTGCCGGTGCGTTGCGAGGTGCAATTCTCACCCGCAGCAGGGGCCTGAGATTGCTGCAACAGTACTTGGGCAGCGACGACTATATTTTGTTCTCTGCGGCCGTCCAAACCGCTCAGGAATTGACAGGTTCCGGGGTAACCAAGGCATTGACTGCTGGATTAAACGGTCTTCCAGCCGACAATCAGATTCTGGTAATCCAGACACTCGGGAAGCGCGGCGAAGCAGAGGCTTGTCCAGCGTTGTCCACTTTAGCAAGGAGCGGTGCAAAATCTGTTCGCATTGCGGCCATCCAGTCTATGTCGGAAATTGGCGATGCTTCTGCAGTACCTGTGTTGGTGGAATTGCTGAACGATGGGGATAGTGAGATTTCGCAAGCTGCTCAGGAAAGCTTAGCTTCGGTGCCCGGTCATCAGGCCGATCAGGCTGTAATAGAGATGCTCAATAGCAGCCAGGTGAGCCGACGTCTCATAGCGCTCGAACTAATCAGCCGTCGGCGGATGACCTCAAGCGTTCCTGCATTGCTGAAAGCCGCCAGTGACGACGACCAGAAAATCCGTTCGTCTGCGCTTAGAAAAGTGGGCGAGCTGGGCAGTCTTACCGAATTGCCGGCGCTGCTCGATCTGCTTATTAAGTTTAAGAGTTCACAAGATATGGATGCTGTTGAGCGGGCTTTGAGTGCTATCTGTATGAAAGCGGGTAATCCGGAATCACACACAATGACGCTTGTCGGCTTGCTGAACCGTGTCGAACCCATGCAAAAGGTTGCCCTGCTGCATGTCCTTGGCGTCATCGGGGGGGCGGACTCTCTTGATGCAGTCCGAGCAGAAGTCACTAATGCCAATGAAGTGGTCCGTGATGCTGCTATCAGCGCGCTTTGCTCATGGAAAACAGCGGATGCAGCGCCTTACCTGCTTGAACTGGCTAAGGATTCACCGTTTTCGTCTCGAAAGACTGCGACTTTGCGCGGCTATATAAACCTGGTTCGAGATGAGAGTCTTTCAACCGAGAAGAAACTTGAGATGTGCAGAGAGGCAAGTGCATTGATTCAGCGCACCGAAGAAAAGAAGCTTCTGCTTGGTGTGCTGGGCACGGTGCCTTCAGTTGAGGCGATGTCGATGGCAATGACGTATATGGCTGACCCATTGGTCAGGAACGAGGCATGTTTCGCAGTCGTGGCGATTTGTGATAAGATAGTCCTTCAAAATCCGGATGCGGTTGCCGATGCGATAGGGAATGTATTAAAAGCTACTAATAATAGAAATGTAACTCGTCGCGCAAAGCAGGTATTGGATAAAGCCAAGTAAGCCATTTTATAAAAGCAGCGACTTGTGATAATCGAGGTATTAACTGTTTGGATTTTATAATGGAGGTTTTTGAGAATGAATCGTAATTCAATAACACGGCGTGATTTTCTGAAGAAATCTGCTATTTCGGCCGGGGCTGTGGCTGTTCCATATTTTGTACCGGCCTCATCGCTGGGAGCAGGTGGTGTGAATCCATCTGAGAAGATTGTAGTCGGATACTGGGGTACCGGCAGCCAGGGTTCAGGTAATGCAAAGGGCTTTACAGGTAAATCGGATGTTCAGGCCGTGGCTGTTTGTGACATCAACCCCGGAGGGACAAACTATGCGGGCAATCGCATGGCCGGTCGTGAACCTACTATCAAGGTTATTGAGGAAATGTACGCCAGGAAGAAAGGAACGGCTTCTTATAAGGGCATCAAGGGATACAGCGATTTTCGTGAATTTCTTCAACACAAAGACATGGATGCGGTCGTGATCTCCCTACCGGACCACTGGCACGCCCTTGCGGCGGTTGCGGCGGCAAAGGCAGGTCTGGATATGTATAGTGAAAAGCCTATGGCTCGAACAATCTTCGAAGCACGTGAGATGGTAAAGGCTGTGCGAAGGTATAGCCGGGTTTTTCAGACCGGCAGCCAGCAACGTTCAGACCGGCGTTTCCGCCACGCCTGCGAGCTTGCACGTAACGGGTATATTGGTGAGCTTAAAGAGGTATATGCGAAAGTGCGCGGCATCTCGCGTCCTTGTCCTTTCGGAGGTGAGCCTGTGCCCGAAGGCTTTGATTTCGATATGTGGCTTGGTTCGGCTCCTCAAGCAACGTATCACCCGAAGCGGGTTAGCGGCAGTTATGACTGCTTCGGCAGTGCGTGGCGTTCGTGGCGTGAATATTCCGCTGGTCATATGAGTGACTGGGGGGCGCATCATTTTGATATTGCCCAATGGGGTATGGGGATGGATGGCAATGGACCCGTTGAGATAACACCGGGAACAGGCGAAAATGCCGACGGTCTTACTTTCCGATATGCTAATGGGATTCCGCTTATCAAGCAGCGCGGTCCGCATGAAGGTGATGTACAGTTTATCGGAGACAAAGGCTGGGTCGGGGTGAGCCGCGGCAAGATATGGGCATCTTCCGATAGCCTGTTAAGTCTCAGGATGAAGCCTAATGATGAGCACCTTTACGAGAGCAGAGACCATAAACAGGACTTTCTGGACTGCGTTCGCAGCCGCAAGCGTCCCATCTGCGATGTCGAGATTGGATGTAGTTCGGTGACGATATGCCTCCTTGGAGAGATTGTCACGCGTTTGAATCGTCCCCTGAAATGGGACCCGAAGCGATGGCAGTTCGTGAATGATCGCGAGGCGCAAGGCCTTGTGAAGAGGCCGATGCGCAGCCCGTGGATTTTGTAAAAAACGGGTCTAAGTGCAAAGACTAAGAACGCTTTAAGATGATTTGCTAATAAATCATATATGGGGTTGTGGGCATCTGCTTGCAGCCCTTTTTTTGGGAAATTTCGGAAAGGAAAGAGAGAGTTCGATGAGACAATATCATGGAAAATATGTGATGCTGGTGTGTGTGCTGCTGGGAGTGGGAGCTTTCATGGGCGGACGGAGCTTTGCTGAAACAGATGATTTTCTGTCTCCGATTTCTGTCGTTGCCGGTGTCGATAGTAAAGTTCTATATATTGCCGAGGCCACTGCGAATCAAGTTGCGGTTTTTGATATTGCTTCGGGCAAAGTTGTCAAGACGATATCTGTTAGCGAAAATCCTGTAGGCCTTGATATTTCCGCCGACGGGAGCAAGCTTTATGTTACTTCTGCTGTGGCTGATGGTAAGGTGCAGATAATTGATGTTCAGGAAGGGAGTGTGACCGGCAGTATCGCTGTGGGCCATACACCTGTTGCGGTAGTTAAAAGCAAGAATGGCAAAGCGCTTTATGTGTGCAATCAGTTCAATAACAATATCGGCGTGGTTGACCTTAGTTCAAAAAAGCAGGTCGCTGCCATTGATGTAGTGCGTGAACCTGTTGCGGCAGCTCTTACTTCGGACGGCAAAATCCTGCTGGTAGTCAATCATCTTCCCGCGGGGCCCGCCAATGGCGATTATGTTGCTTCGGTTATATCGGTTATCGATACGACTTCTAAGAAGTTAATTAAGAATATCGAACTTCCGAATGGCAGTACGAACGTTAGGGGAATATCAATCTCTCCGGACGGCAAGAACGCTTACGTTACGCACGTGCTTGCCCGTTATCAGTTTCCAGTGACATACCTCGAAAAGGGCTGGATAAATACGAATGCGATGACCATTATCGATGTGCCGGGGCGAAGGTTCGTCAATACCGTACTGGTTGATGACGTTGACCTTGGCGCCGCCAATCCTTATGGCATTGCCTGTACGGCCGACGGTAAGAACATCCTGATAACCCATGGAGGCTCATACGAGCTGAGTGTTATTGATCGCGAGGGGCTCCATAAGCGGCTGCTACCGGCAGCCACGGCCAGAAGCTTTACCTCTGAAATCCACTCAGGAGGCGGCAGTAAACTGTTCGACGCTTCGTATTCTGCGGAAGATGTACCGAACGATCTTACTTTTATGGCAGGCATTCGCCGCAGGATTAAACTTAAGGGTATCGGGCCCCGCGGTTTAGCTGTTATCGGGACGAAGGTGTATGTAGCAGAGTATTTCACAGACAGCATCGGCGTGGTGGATATAGAAGCGTCTGCTCAGCCGGCAGTTAAATCGATACCTCTTGGGAAAACCAAACCAGCGACATTTATACGCAAGGGCGAGGTACTCTTCAACGATGCTTCGCTTTCCTACCAGATGTGGAACAGTTGTACGAGCTGCCATACGGGAGATGGACGTGCAAGTGCGTTGAACTGGGACCTATTAAACGATGGAGTAGCCAATCCAAAAAATATCCGAAGTATGCTCCTGTCACATAAGACTCCGCCTGCTATGATTACTGGCGTTCGTGAGAATGCCGAGGTTGCAGTCCGGAGCGGCATTCGCTACATTCAGTTTGCGGCTACGAGTGAGAGGAAGGCACAGGCTATCGATGCATACCTGAAGTCTCTTAAGCCGATTGCCAGTCCTTATCTTGTCAACGGTGAATTGAGCGAAGCAGCTCAGAAAGGTAAAAAACTCTTTAGTGAAGCCGGTTGTTTGCTATGTCATTCACAGCCGCTTTATACCAATATGAGTAAATATGATATAGGTACGAGTACCGAAGAAGACGACAATAAAGAGTATGACACACCTACGCTCATAGAAGTATGGAGGACGGCCCCATATCTGCATGATGGAAGAGCTTCGACAATCAAAGATGTTTTGACAAAGTTCAACAAAAATGATTGGCACGGGCGCACATCGGAGCTGACCGATAAGGAAATCGAAGATTTAGCTGTATTTGTGCTGTGTCTTTAAACCGAATGCCTTATCCTTTTCCTCCCGTGGTTTTCTTATATTGAAAGACACTATTTCAGTTGAGTGTGAATCAAACCTGTTCAGGGACGATAAAAGGTTTTCGGTAATTGCGCGAAAGGTATTGATTGGCTTGCTCGCTGAATTGGCCGACAAATCTTTCCGTTTTGGAATCCATGCTCAACCAGGGCCCAAGAATTCGCGGTGTCTTTTGTACGTCCACGACATTGAGTAAGATGTGTTCCTGAAAACGCTCGAATGTATCCTGAAATTCTTTGTTTGATTTGGTCGATTCTATTACATCATTTCGTGAGGCGATTTGTCCGAGCCTGTAAGAAATATTTCCCATGTGACATAAAGCGGTGGAACGATGACCTTCGAGGATGTCGGCGTTGAGGTCGCTGACTTTGCGGCTTCGGACGGCCTTGATAAAGTTGGCGTGGTGACCTTCGCCGCCGGTTACTTTGAACTGCCTGATCTTTTTCCCGTTATTGTCGTATGCCCAGCCGCCGGCGAAGTAACCGTCTTCGCATTCGATTGCCGTATAAGCGCGGGTATTTCGGTAGGTCGAATCCATGGCCGGGTCGCCCTTCTTGCGGGGCAGGTTTCGCATTTCAAAAATAATCGGAGCCGGTTTGTAATCCCAAATGGCAACCTGGGTATTCGGAGTTTCTCGGTCATCGTCCCAGAGAAATTTTCCTCCGAAACTCATCACACGCGGTGCAAGTGAGTTATAACCTAATACCCAGCGGCAGAGGTCCATAAAATGTATGCCGTTATTGCCTAAGTCACCGTTGCCGTAGAGCCATTGCCAGTGCCAGTCATAATGCAGGTTCTTTCGCATTAGCGGTTTCATTGTGGCCGGTCCTGTCCAGAGGTTATAGTCCACCGTTTCGGGGATTGGCTGAGGGCCATTGACTTTGCCGATGCTTCCGCGCGGGCTGAAGTAATAACACCGTGCCCTTAAAATCCTGCCGAGCTTGCCCTGTTTTATATAGTCAAACGCCTCCATGAGACCTTCGTCGGAACGGTTCTGGGTGCCTACCTGTACTATTCGATTGTATTTTCGGGCCGCTTCGACCATCTTTCGTCCTTCCCAGATATTATGAGAGACCGGTTTTTCGACATATACATCCTTGCCGGCCTGACAGGCCCAGACGGTGACAAGTGCGTGCCAGTGATTGGGTGTGGCGGTGATAACAGCATCGATGTTTTTATCATCGAGGAGCTTGCGAACGTCAACATAGGAATCTACTTTTTCGTTGCGCTGCTTAAATTTCTTTACTTCCCTGTCGATAAGTTTCGTGTCCACATCGCACAGAGCTACTACGCGGACACCCGGGAGGTTTGAAAAATATTTTATATGGTTGCTTCCCTGGCTGTTAAAACCAACAACTGCAACGCGGATATCATTATTAGCACCGAGCACGCGTGAATATGGCGCAAGAGCTGCGGCAGTTCCTCCGACGAGAGCACTTTTCATTAATGTACGGCGTGTTATACCTTTCATAATCGTTCTCCTAATATGAGTGAACTATATGCATAAAGTTAACAAATTTGTATTTTAAAAGCAAATGTTCTTACACTTTATCAGAGGTTCTCCGGCGGTTCATGAAACAGACCATTCCCGAAATGTAAGTCCTGTTGTATATTTTTGATTAAGGGGGGTATCTCCATAGCTCCAGTTGCAGCTGACATAACACGTTGCAGGTACAAACGTTCCGAGAATCAAAGATCTTTTTTGGCAATCTTGCATAAGTGCTTGCAGTAAAAGAGGTTGCTATACACAACTGGTTTAAAGGAGATACCCCCTTTTTGATTATATTGTTGTTTTTATGGTCTTACTGCTGTTCCGTCGCTTCGTCGCACGGGGCTCCAGTAGCCGGGATGTTCGGGCAGCGGGAATTTTGCAGCGAGCTTTTCATCGATATCTACGCCAAGGCCGGGGGCCTCGTTTACGTACATGTAGCCGTCTTTCATTGTGGGATATCCGGGGAAGACTTCCTTTGTTTTCTCACTGAAGCGGACACTTTCCTGAATGCCGAAGTTCGGAATCGCAAGGTCCAGGTGTGCGTTGGCGGCGTGGCCTACCGGAGAAACGTCGCCGGGGCCGTGCCATGCTGATCGCACGTTGAACCATTCACAAAGGGCAGCGAGTTTTCTGGCGACGGTGAGGCCGCCGATTTGCGAGATATGAACGCGTATGAAATCGATGAGTCTTTCTGATACGAGGCCGACCCATTCGTGGGGATTGTTGAAGAGCTCACCCATTGCAATCGGTGTGCTGGTCTGCTGCCTGAGAAGTTTGAAATATCCATTGTCTTCAGGGGCGAACGGATCCTCGATAAAGAACGGATGATATTGTTCCAGCTCTTTTACGAGGTTTATAGCCATGATGGGGGGGATTCGTTCGTGGATGTCATGCAGCAGTTCAACTTCATCGCCGCAGGTACTTCTTATATGCTCGAACATCTTGATAGTTGCTCTTACATAAGCTCCCGAGTCCATATGTGAATCCGAAGGCAGGCCAAATTCCGCATCCTTGAAGTGCGGCTTCTCAGACAGATGCGGCGAGCCATAGCCGCCGAGCTGTATCCGGATATGCCTGAAGTTTTCTTTCATAGCCCGTCGAACACTGCTTTCGAGCTGTTTTAGGTCCCGGCCGCTGCAATGGGTATAACAGTCAGCGGCAAAACGGCATTTGCCTCCGAGCAGTTGATAGACGG